>JAOZUP010000036.1 GCA_029938595.1 Thermoanaerobaculales bacterium
ACCGCGCCCTCTACCGGGCGAAGAAGGAAGGCCGCAACCGGCTCGTGGCGGTCGGAGACAAGATTTCCGGTGCGCGATCTTGAGCAGCGGCGAAGGGAACCGCGCCAACCGTCAAAAACCTCTCGGCACGGTACGGATCCTCTGCGGCGCCATCGCCTGCCGGCAGAAGGTGCGGCGCTACCCGGATGGCCGGTAGGTCGCGATGATAAGCGCCAGCGCCATCGCTGTGTTGGTAGCCAGGTTCCAGGCGACGTTGGCACCGAGGGCGGGAATGGGTACGGGCAATTCCGGGTCTGAAAGGGCCCACTGCAGAGGCTTGACCAGCAGCATGGAAGGCAGAACAGCTATGAGGCTCAGCGGCGGCAGTACCCTGAGCAGAACCGCGATGACGATGGCGAGCGGGGTCGCCAGACCCGCGGCGGCGTAGATCCACGCCGCCGCATGCCGACCGAGGAGGATCACCAGGTTGCGGCGACCCCCGTCCCGATCCGCCTGCTCGTCGGGGAACTCGTTGAGGAGAAGCAGATTGAGAGTCATGAAAAAGGCCGGGACCGAGGCCGCCACTGCGGCCATGTTCCAACCGCCGCCCTGCACCAGCGCGGTCCCGATCACCGGTCCGGCGCCGAGGCCGAATCCGGCGGCCATCTCGCCGATGCCGATCCGGGCCAATACATCGGTGTAGGCGAGCACCGAGATTGCACCAGCGATGACGATCGGCAGCAGCACCCATCCAACCTCGATCAGAAACCACAACCCGATGACGAGCCCGACGCCCGCGCAGACGAGACCGAAGACCAGCGCCGTGCGCGGCCTCATGCCCCCGGCCGGCAGCGTCCCGCTGCCGCCGGAGAACGGCGTGCGTTCGGTGTGGAGATCGATCCCGGTGCGCATATCGCTCCACTCGTTGAAGATGTTGACCGCCATGTGAAGACTCACCAACCCCACCAAAGCGAGCACGGTCCGCGGCCAGGAAAACGAACCGCTCCAGGCGGCCGCCGCTGCGCCCGATGCCACCAGGGTTAGCGGCAGTAACAGGAAGGGCCCGCGCGCGACCGAGGCGTAGGCTTGAACCCGCATATCTCAGTCCCGAGCCGGCAGCCGGTGGGGCTCGATCTGCACGACGGCGTCGGCGACGTTTGGCCCCTCGGCGATCAATTTCTCGCGCACCGCCACCGCTATGGCATGGCCGTCACCGACGCTGAGACCGCCGTCCACCTCAACATGAAGGTCCACAGCAAGCTTGGAACCGACATAGCGGGTGCGGACCGCATGCGCCGCCTCGACCCCATCCACATCGAGGGCAAGCTCTTCAATTCGCCGCTGCTCGGCTTCCGGCGCTCCCGCGTCGATCAGCTGGTCCACTGCCGGGCGAAGGATCCGCCACGAGGCTTGCAGAATCAACAAGCACACAACCACCGCCCCCACACGGTCGACGACCGCCCATTCCGGGTCGATGATCGACACCGCCACCGCGATCGCGGCGGGTATCGAGGAGATGGCATCCGAGCGATGGTGCCATGCGTTGGCTTCCAGGGCGGGTGATCCGACTTCGCGCCCAACCCTTGCGGTCCACCGGTACAGCGCTTCCTTGACCACCATGGAAATCAGGGAAACGATGAGCGCGATTCCGGCAGGGGCAACCTCCGGCTCGTGCTTCAGCCCTCTGATCGCCTCCACCCCCATGCCGACGGCAACCGCTCCCACCGCTAAACCTATGAATACCGTGACCAGGGTCTCGACGCGGCCGTGGCCGTGCGGGTGGTCTTCGTCCGCCGGTGCCGTCCAGAACCGCACCCCGAGGATCACCGCAATATCAGTCACCGCATCGGTGAGGCTGTGGAGGGCGTCGGCGAGCACAGCCTGGCTGTGGCCGATGATTCCGGCAGCGGCTTTCGCGGCCGCCAACACCAGATTACAGACCAGACCCACCCAACCCACGCGGCGCACCTTTGAGATCGCCAACAAAGAATCCGTCCGGTCTATCACACCGTTATTCTATCAGCCGTCGCAGGTTGATCACTGTTGTGTCTTATTCGAAAGCGCCACCACTGCCTCACCCACGCGCACGGTCCCCCGTCCCCTGTGAATGAGATTCTGGCCGAACAGCACCTGACCATCACCAACCCGGTAGGTTGCCAGGGTGCGGAGGGGCTCGGGGCTCCTATCACCCGTTTCCTGATTGGTGGTCGTAATCACGCAGCGGGCGCACGGTTTGGCAACGCGAAAACCGACATCACCGATCCGCACCTGCTGCCAGCTGTCCTCCGCGTGGGCCGGGCACCCCGTGATGACGATGTTGGGTCGAAACCTGTCCATCGGCACCGGCAGGGGCAGACGTTTGTTGAGTCCCTCCAACGAAGCTTCGGACAAAAGTAAGAACGGAAACCCATCGGCGAAGGAGACCTTATCCCCCGGTTGCGCCGACGACGAACTCAAAGGACGCGCGTCATCATCAGCCAGCCCTACGAGACGAGCGCTCGAACCGAGATGGTCGGAGAACCACGCCGCCGCGTCCCTCCCCTCATCGAGCGCCGCGCAGTCATCCCTCCAGACCGTCACCCTGACCGTCGGTCCCGGTTCACGTTCGAGGGGCACCTCGAGGGCGGGGAGGTCCGGGGCCTCGAGCCGAAGCCGATCGCCAGCGATTCTCACCCTCACCAGAGCGAGGCGGGGGTGCCCGCGCTGGCTCAGAAACACGCCGTCCTCGCCCACGACCATCCACCGACGATCGAGTTCGAACCCGGTCGCGCCGACAACCGCCTCATCGACCTCGACCCCACCGCACGACTTCACCGGGTAGACGAAGAGCCCGCTGACCGAGATCACCTGGGATCCTCGCCGTCGGCCCCTCTTCCTGGGTTCTTTGTTTCCGTCATGGCGGTGCATTGTACCGGGCTTGGGATCTAGTGTCTTCCCACCCAGTCGCCATGTCCGACCATTCGGTCGCAATCGCTATCGGAATCGCTATCGCTATCGAAAACGGCCCCTCCAATTCGGACATTCGATACCGAAAGCGATAGCGATAGCGATACCGATGGCGCGGGATAACCACGGCATTGGCAAGGGCACAGCAGTCGCGAAATATAACCCGCAGGAGTATGCTCCAAGCATGCTCTCTGTCGGAATCGTCGGCCTACCAAACGTGGGCAAATCGACGCTCTACAATGCGCTTTCTGCAGGCGGCGCCGAGATCTCCAACTATCCCTTCACGACCATCTCGTGCAACATTGGCGTGGTGCCGGTGCCGGACCCGAGATTGCAGGCGTTGGAACAGGTGCTGCGGCCTGAAAAAACCACCCCGTGCGCGATTCGGTTCATCGACATCGCCGGGCTGGTCGAGGGAGCCAGCCGGGGCGAAGGGCTCGGCAACCAGTTTCTCGGCGAGATTCGGCAGGTGGACGCCATCGTTCACGTCATCCGCAGCTTCGCCAAATCCGACGTCAGCCACGTTTTCTCGGACGTGGACCCGGTTCGTGATGCCGAGGTCATTGACACCGAGCTCATGCTCGCTGACCTCGAGGTGCTGGAGCGGGCCATCACCAAGCGCGCCAAGGATTGGCAAACCCACCCCGCGGAGCATGTCGCGGAGAAGCGCCGGATGACAGCCTGGAAGGAGAGCCTCACGCGGGGAGAGCAGCTGCGTTTGCTGGACCTCGACGACGGCGATCTTCGCGATCTCAAGTCAGCCGGCCTGCTGACCGGAAAGCCGGTGCTCTACGTCGCCAACGTGGCCTCCGACAAAGAGGCGGAGGAGGTGGATGGACTCCGGCAACGCGAGCCCGGCGCCCCCCTGCTCGCGATCGACGCCGAGCTCGAGCTCGAGCTCTCAGAGCTCGAGCCCGCGGAGAGGGCGGAGTTCATGACCGAGCTGGGCATCAAAGAGCCCAGCCTCGACCGCCTGGTGCGCGCCTCCTTCAACCTCCTCGGGCTGATCTCGTTCTACACCGTCGTCAAGAACAAGCTCCAGGCGTGGGAGATCCCGAGTGGAACCCCAGCCTCGGTAGCGGCGGGCAAGATTCACTCGGACATGGAAAAGGGTTTCATCCGCGCCAAGGTGTTTTCAGCGGACCGACTCGTCGAGGTCGGCGACCTGCACGCAATTCAGAGTGCGGGCCACATGCGCACCGTCGGCAAGGACCACGAGATCGCGGATGGGGACGTGGTGGAGTTCCTTTTCTGATTTTTGGTTTGTGCCGGCGGACGGCACAAACCAAAAATCAGAAGATGGGGGTTGGGTTGACGACAGCGATTCCCGCGCTTGGGCGGGACAGGCGGTAGAGGTTGGGGGCGTTGACCTCTTCCAACCGCCATCCCGCTTCGGCCAATCGATCCAGCATGGCATTCGACACACGCCACACGAACACGTCCTCGTACTCGTCCGGGATGACGGGCACCTCGGGTTCCACGACGAGCAGGATCCGGGAGCGGTCGTTCAACACGTGGGCAAGGGAAAGCGCCGTACCCATGCTCAACCCGTTGGACATGCTCGACACAACGAGGGACGCCGGCCATTGTTCGACGTATTTGGCGGCGGCCAGCAATGTGCGCGCCGAACCTTTGTTCCACCACACCTCGGCGCGCCTGTAGAGAACGCCCGAATAGACGCCGCACGCCACCAACAGTACCGCCGCCCCAGCGCCAACCCGACGCCACCTCCGCTCGCCCCTCATGAGCAGGTGGGCAATCCCAAATGCGACACACAGCTGGAGCGCGATCACCGCCGGAAACTGGTAGCGGATAATCACGGTCCGCCAGCCTCCGGAATAGAGATCGACGGCGATCATCGGCATTGAACAGATCGACCCGAGGAAGATCAGGAACAGGCGCGCCCGCGGCGGTGCAAACCGCACCAGCAGAACAACACCTACCAGGGCAATCGCCAAAGTTAGAACCCCGGGCGCCTGATCGATGTATTTCAGATTCGCGCTGCCTATATCGATATCAAAGAAGGGTCTGGCATACGAGCCGACCACCTTCCGCAGCCATTCCGCGAAGCCTATGTCGGTCGCGGCCCACGGGATCCAGGCGCGGTGCTTTGCCTCGGTAAGAATTGACCGAGCCCACGGCCAGAAGAGCAGCGCGACCACAAGCTGAGCACACGCGGTCAGCCAAACCACGACCGTCAACCGAAAACGTTCACCGACGACAACGAAGAGCAGGTGTGCCGCCATGACCAGCACCGTCAGCAGATGCGTGATGAGCGCGAGCCCAATGGCGCCGGTGTAAAGGACGTACCACAACCACGCCGGTCGACTCTGCTCCTGAGTGCGCCGCATAGCGACCAGCAACGACCAGCTGGCCAGGAGCACGAGATCGACCCACAGCATGTACTGCCGCGCCTCCTGGGCATAAACAAAGTGCAGCGGCGAGACCGCGATCAACCCAACCGCAAGCCATCCCTCCAAGGACCGTCCGAACAGCTCACGGCCCAACAGAAAAACGAGCGGCAGGCTGATGATGCCCAGAACTGCGGAGAATGCCCTCAGTACCGCCACGGAGGATCCGAATGTCTTCACCCAGGCCCGCGCGAGGACGAAGTACAAGAATGTCTGCCTCGGATCCTCCGAAGCCAGCATGCGGACCGTGTTCTTCGCGGTCCTGCCCTCGCGCGGAAACTGATGCACCAGGATCCGGTCCCTGGTCTGTACCCGGCCGTCGAAGACCTCTTTGATGACCTCCGGGCGCCAGCTGCCGGCTATGGCGCGACCGGTGTGCGTCTCGTCCCACCAGAACACCTTCGAGCCCAGGCCGTCGAAACGGATGAAACATCCGAACACTGCCAGTACGATCGCGCCAACGCGCACCCAGCGGAGGATTCGATCCTCGGCGGCAGCTGCCGGTTCCACCGTCATCGCGGTTTCCTCATCCCTCCCCAGTTTCCACTTCCCCACACTCGAGGAACTCCGCGATCCGCCCCGTTACGGTCCGCACCTGCTCCCGTGTGATGCCGACAAACATCGGCAGAGAGAGTGATATCTCCGCCAGCTCTTCTGCGATTGGAAACCCGCCCTTGCCGAAACCGAGTCCCCGGTACGCCCTCTGAAGATGCGGTGGCACCGGATAGTGAATCATCGTCTCGATGCCGTGGTCCGCCAGATGATCCTGCAGCCGGTCGCGATGTCGAGTTCGCACAACGTACAGGTGGTAGACATGGCCGATCCCTGGCGCAGTGTGGGGCAGGGTCAATCCCTCCACACCCTCCAGATCCTCCCGATACCACTCCGCCGTCCGGCGCCTCTCCTCGATCCACCGGCCGAGATGCCTGAGCTTGATGGCGAGAATGCCCCCCTGGATCTCGTCCAGCCGCGAGTTGACGCCGATCACCTCGTTGAGGTTTTTCTTGTCCGAGCCGTAGTTGCGCATCACACGCACATGATCGGCCAGCGCACTATCGTCGGTGGTCACTGCCCCGGCATCGCCCAACGCCCCGAGGATCTTCGTAGGGTAGAAGCTGGTGGCGTTGATGCGACCGAGGCTGCCCGTCGGCCTGCCCCGGCACTCGGCCCCCTGAGCCTGCGCATTGTCCTCGACAACGAAGAGGCTGTGCCGGTCGGCAACCTCGGCGATGGCATCAATATCGCAAGCCTGGCCGAAGAGGTGCACCGGGAGGACAGCCCTGGTGCGGGAGGTGACGGCCTCCTCGATGCGGGCGGGATCGATATTGAAGGTGCGCGGGTCCGGTTCGACCGGGACCACTTCCGCACCCGTACGGGACACTGCGAGCCAGGTGGCGATATAGGTGTTCGAAGGCACGATGACCTCGGCGCCCTCGCCGATTCCCAACGCCTCCAAGGCCAGGTACACGGCGTCGAACCCGTTCGCCACGCCGACGCAGTATCGGGTACCGCTGAAGCGGGCGTACGCCTCCTCGAACTCCCCCACCCCCTTCCCCAGGATGAAACTCCCCGAGTCGTAAAAGGACTCGAAGTATCGGGTTATCTCGTCCCTCAGGCGCTCGTGGAGATCATCCAGGGAAAGAAACGGAACCCGGGTCACGAGTTGCCTGTCTCCGGTTTGTCACTTGGAGAACTATCGTTCTCGGCTCCACGGATGACGAAACCCGGCCTTCCCTTGACCTCTTCATGGATCCGCCAGATGTACTCCGCCACGATCCCAATGCTCAACAGGATCAATCCGTTGAACATCGTCATGACCACCATGGTCGTGGCCCAGCCGTTGGTCGCCAGCCCGAAGAGCGTGGTGTCGGTGAACAGCCTGGCCCAGACGATGAGGAGAACCAGGAACAGACAGGTAACGAAGATGCCCAGCCCGAGCACTGTGATCAGGCGCAGCGGGTATGAAGATGACCCGAAGAACGTTGCGGCGGCCAGCCGGATCTTCTTGCGCAGTGTCCACCGCGAGGCTCCCGGCCTCCCGGGTCGATCATAGCCGAGGAATACCGGCGAAAATCCCAGGCGCAGGACTTCCAGAACCGGGGTGGTGTTGATCGGATGGATCCTCGAGTTGAGGATGTCGATCACCTCCCGATCGGCGAGGAAACGGTCGGATCCCCCCGGCGGGAAAGCAACTTCCGAGAAGTGGTTCATGATCGCCCAGTAGAGCTTGGAAAAAAAGTCGTTGAGTCGACCGTCATCTCTGGTGCGGCGATGGGCGACCACGACCTTGTGTCCCTTCTCCCACATTCTGTACATCTCGACGATCACGCTCGGCGGGCACTGGTGGTCGTCCGGTACCGACGCAGCGCAGGCGCCCCGGGCCACCGACAAGCCGGCGAAGAGCGAGTAGGGGCTGCTGTAGTTCCTGCTCAACTTGCAAGTAAGAACTCGAACGTCCTCCCCGGAGATCTTCCTAGCCAGCTCGAAAGACCGATCGGTGGACCCGTCATCCACGATGATGAGCTCGAACGGAATCTGTTCGGCCTCCATCGAGCGGACAATTTCATCGACGGCCGGTCGCAGCCGCTGCTCACTCTGATACGAGAGCAGAATGATCGACAACAGCCTGGACGTCTCTTCAGACCGCGGCAGGACATTGGCAGGCATCAGCTCTCCTTCCTCTTCAAGAAGACCGACGAAAAGTAGAAGTTCCATAGCGCCGTAATAGGAAGCACCAGCAGCGGCAGGATCCAGTTCTCACAGGTCAGCACCGCCCGGTAGATCTTGAGCAACACGACCCCGACGCTCATCGACGAAAGGTAGACACCAAAGTACAGCGCCATTCTCTCGAAGGACAGGGCGCTTTGAAACGTGAAAACGCTGTTCAACACGTACGACAGGTTGATCGCTATGAAGTACACGCAGACGTAGGTCAAGATCAAGGGTGTGTGGAGGTACTTCAGCAGAACGATGTTCGTCCCTGTTGATACAACGGTGACGATCGCGCCAACAAGCGAGAAGTGCGGCAGGCGCCTGAGCCGTGCCCCGATCGAAGAACTAGCCCGCATATCTCAGCATCTCTCCTAGCCCGACGGGTTTCTCATACCGCGGAAGTCGTCGAGACTGCGAATGTAGTCCTCGGCAGAGTAATCGGTCGACTCGAACGCGATCTGCACGGCCGAAGCCGTGTATTTCATGGTGCGCCAGCACAATGGCGGCAGGTACAGACCCCGGCAGGGGGTGTCGAGAACAAACTCCTCGGACGCCCCACCCACCAGCTCCGTCGAGACGACGATCTTCCCGCTGACCGCCACGAGAACCGTGTTGGTCCGATAATGGGCGTGGCCGCCCCTGGTCACATCGGGCGGCGTACCGTAGGTCCAGAACACCCTCCTCACCTCGTACGGTATGTCCCTCTGCAGCGCCGCCACTGTGAGGAACCCGATGGAGGCATCCCCAATCGGGACGAACTCGATCACACCGGGTCTCGATAGGTCCACGGAAATCATTTCTCCCTGACCACCCTGGCGGGCACTCCGTAGGCAACCACATCAGGTGGGGTGTCCCTGGTGACCACCGAACCGGCTCCGATCACGCTGTTCCGGCCTATCGTGACACCGTCAACGATCGTGGCACCGGTACCGATCGTCACACCGCTCTCGAGACGGCAGATACCCGCCACGTGGGAGCCCGGGTTCAGGGTCACGAAGTCCTCGAGCACCGTGTGATGTCCGACGCTCGCGTTTCGGTTGACCACCACGAAATCTCCGATCTCTGCGTGAGGGGCGATTGTCGCACCGGGGCCCACGTGGACCCCGTGCCCGAGAGCCATTTCGATAGGAATGCACGCCCGGGGGTGGATGGCATTTGCGTAGCTCTCCGCTTCGACTCCGAATTGCTCCTGAAAAAACCGGAAGATACGCTCTCTGGATCTGCCGATCGAGCCGATGAGGAGGCTGGCTTCGGGGTCCCGCCGCCAATCCTCATGCCGGATCTCACGGGTTGTGACGCCTTGGGTACCGTATCCATAGACGAGGGAGTCGTTCTCCTCGGGCGGGATGTTGCTGACGATGTCAACGGCGATCGGGCAACGATGTATCTGCTCGAGGAGGTCGAGCAGGATGGCAACGGCGTGGTTGCTCTGCCCCAGAATCTGGTAGCGCAACATGGACGGGTCGGGGTCGTTTCTTTCGATTGGCAGAGGTTACCACCGCCCGGGAGGAGCGAGTACACTGCCCGCAGCGACGAAACCGAGAGGATGAAGATGGAGCTCATCGTCAATTTCACGCCCACCGGGATGATTCCGACAAAGGAGATGACCCCACACGTCCCGATCAGCGTCGGCGAGATCGTGGAAGAGGTGCAGCGGGCGTTCGAGATCGGCATCACCATGGTCCATCTCCACGCCCGCGACGAGGAGACCGGAGTCCCGACCTACCGCGCCGAGGTCTACGGACCGATCATCGAGGGCATCCGCTCGTTCTCAACCGACCTGGTCCTCTGCGTCTCGCTCAGCGGGCGGAACTTCAAGGAGCTCGAGAAGCGGGCGGAGCCGCTGCAGCTCACCGGGGATCTCAAACCCGACATGGGGAGCCTGACGCTGTCCTCTCTCAACTTTGTCCAACACGCGAGCTTGAATGATCCGGGGATGGTGGTCGCTCTCGCCCGGGAGATGAGGCGCCGGGGGATCGTCGCGGAGCTCGAAGCCTTCGATCTGGGGATGGTCAATTACGCCAGGTACCTCGAGCGCAAGGGTCTGATCGAGCCGCCCCACTACTGCAATCTGCTCCTGGGCAACATCGCCTCGGCCCAGCCGGATCCACTCCACCTCGGCGTGATGGTCCGCGATCTGCCCGCGAACACCCTGTGGAGCGTCGCCGGTCTCAGCGCGGCACAGCTCCCGATGAATGCCATCGCCATCGCCCTCGGCGGCGGGGTGCGAGTCGGCCTCGAGGACAACATCTGGTACGACTCCGGACGCAGCCGACTCGCCGCCAACACCGACCTCCTGCGCCGCGTCCACTCCCTCGCAAACATCCACGAGCGATCGGTCATGAAGCCTACCCAGCTCCGCGACCTCCTGAAGCTCGAGCCCGGAAACGGCCATTACGGCAGGATCTTCCCCGATCCGGCCGCTGACGGCTGAGACGTCGGGTCGCCCTCATGAGACCGGCAGAGACGCCGACGTCGAACTCAACGAATGGAAGCTCCGATCTCTGATCACCTCATTGCATCAGACCGGGGAGAGCGAAGAACCGCGGCGCTCCAGAGGGCCCTCGCGACCGCCGTCTTCGGCACGGCAGTCGCAGGCATCGTGATCGCCTGCCTGACGCTGCGCCTAAATCCCCAGGTTCACGCGCGACCGGCCGATGCGCTTCTACTGATCGCCTACCTTTGCGTGGGCTATGCCGTCATCGGTCTCGTTGTGGGAACGGCAGCTGGGCTCGCTGTGCAGATCATCCTCGCGGCGACCCGTCAGACCCGGTTGGAGGGAGTGGGTCGGAAGATCGAGAGTGCGATGCTCGGGGTCCTCGGGCTCGGTCCTCTGCTCTATGCTGCCTCCCTCCCCGATCTCGGCCTGGCCGGGAGAGCGCTCACGAATCTCATCTTCTCCCCCGGCCTGGCAGGCAAGCTGACCACACTCGGCGCCGTTACCCTGACGCTCGGCGCCGCGGGGTTGGTCCTCCGCCCAGCCCTCAGCACCCTTCGCCAAAGATGTGGCCTCTCCGTGCCTGCATTTCTGGCGCTTGGTCTCTCCGCAGCTCTCGGCCTGGCACTCGTCTGCGCCTTGTTCGGCGCACCACGGGCCACCGCTGAAGAGGCCTCGCCCGAGACTGCCGTCGTTGACGAGCAATTCCCCGCGAGCCCGTTCCTGGACGATGCGCCGTCCGTGGTTCTGTTGTGCATCGACGGGGCGGACCTGGACGACGTGATTTTGCCAATGGTCGATGCGGGTGAGCTGCCCACCTTCGCCCGATTGATGGCCGAGGGAACCTGGGGCGGGCTTGGGACCTTTGCTCCCACCCTGTCACCGGCCATCTGGACGACCCTCGTGACCGGCAAGACGAAGGAGGAGCACGGGATCCACGGCTTCACCGTTTTCCAGCTGCCCGGGCTCCACGCCTCGGTCCTCGAGTTCCCCCTTCACTCCGGCCTCAACTTCCAGCTGATGCCGCTGATCGAGAGACTCCCCGGCATGCCGTCGATCCGACTGCCGTTCAGCAGCGACATGCGTCGGGTTCCGGCGCTGTGGAACATCGCCGGTCGCTACTACACGGTGGGGATCTTCCACTGGCGGACCACCTGGCCGGTGGAAAATATCAACGGTTTCGGTTTGGCGTCGGCGGTGACCCTCGGCGAGACGACCGGCCGCTCGGGAAAGCCGAGGGATGTGTCGCTCTACCACCATCCCCCCGGAGTCTACGAGGGGCTTCCCCCTCCACCCGAGCTCCCAGAAATCGACGCCGTTCGACCCTACCTGAAGCCGGGGATCGATCTTGATCCCGAGGACGAGAGGGTTCAGCTCATCCACTCGTCGATGAGCCGCCACACTGTCCACTATCTGTCGCTCCTGATCCGTCGCCACCAGCCCCGATTCACCGCTGCAGCTTTCTACTCTGTTGACGCGTTCAACCATTATTTCAGCGTCGACCGAACGACCGGCGGACCCTTTGCACCGGCGCTAGAGGAACGATACCGGTTCACTGACACACGGCTCGGAGAGCTGCTCGAGGCGCTGGGCCCCGATGTCAACGTGCTTGTCGTCTCAGATCACGGCTACGACTTCGTCAACAACAACCACACCCACGCGCCGCCCGGCATCTTCTTCGCCCGCGGTCCCGCCTTCCAACCCGGCAGGCGGGTGGTCGGCCTCACGGTCTTCCACGTGGCGCCGCTGGTACTGCACCTGCTCGCCCTGCCTCCGGGTGAGGACATGCCGGCGGTAGCTTCGGGGAGCTATCTCGCGGCACTCGATCCCGCGTGGGCACTGCGAAATTCCGTATCGCCCGTGCCGTCCTGGGGATCGACCGAGCACACCGCCCTCCGGCCGCGATCCAACGGCGAGGAACAGAGGATCCTCGACGAGCTTCGGAGCCTCGGCTACATCGAGTGAACCCCGCATCGTGTGCCAGACACAAGCTCCTACATTAGGTGATTTCAGCAGAATTCTCGATGGAGGGGTCAGGGACACCGTGATCGCCGTTCCTATACGCCTGTACCGCGAATTGTACAAGTATGTACCTGGCACGCATTCGTTTTTTTCGGTAACCGGGTCGACCTTGCCGGGCCTCCAGCTCGGCGGGGCGTTCGCGGACGCGAGCGAGTTGCTCGGGTTCGGGGGCATGGGGCGAGGGTAGCAGCATCACCAATAGGCGGGCTGGGATTGGGCTGTTCAGTTTCGTTTGTTTTATCAGTTTGGTGACCTATACTGAAAGAAACATGACAAGTCTTTAGATGTTATCGAGAACAGCTCCCGTTCCTTAATGGTGCGTTGTAGGTGACTGGCCGATCGTTGATGGGTGTTCAGATCCGGAAGATCCTCGAAGGAGGAGGGGGAAAAGCGATGCCTGTATTGAAGAACCAGTTCGCAAAAGCACTGGCACTAGCACTTGCCATCCTGATCCCGGGAACTTTGATCGCGGAAACCGTGAAGGTTCCCTTTGGCACCCGCGTGTTCATCCAGCTCGATCAGCGCATAACCTCTAAGAAGAAACACAATCGACCCGGGAGCTTCGTTCACGCTCACGTTTGGCGCGATGTCGTGGTGAACGGCAAGACAGTTGTAACCGCCGGAACGCTGGCAATGGTACAGGTCGGGGAAATCAAGGGAGCGAAGGTCGCAGGCATCAAAGGACACGTTCAGCTGAAGGCCCTTCAGGTCCTCTCGGTTGATGGGCAGGATCTGATGCTTACGGGCGGATACGACCAATCTGGCAAAAGCCTAATGGCGCTGTCAATCACGCTCGCCGTTGTGATCTTCGTGCCTCTAATCTTCATCAAAGGTAAACAGGCGAAGCTTGAGTCAGGCACAGTTTTCGATGCCATGGTGTCGCAGCCCACCGAAGTCCAGGTCGAAGGTTCCACACCAGTCAAGATCAGTATCGGGCATATGGCACCGCTCAAAGTAGAGGTGCGATACAAAGAACTTGAGGGGAAGAGTGAGAAAGACATGAAGGTTCTTCCATTACAACTAATGGTTGAAGGAGATGTGATCGACAGCGCACGAGTCGTCAGCGTGAACGAAAGACGAATAGCCCCGATTCCAATCACCGGTTTTGCGGCCAGACCATGTGAGGACGGCTTCATGTGCGTTGATGCGGAGGTGAACATCAAGGCGTTGGGCAAGCACTTCTCCAAGGGCTTCAACCGTTTCACGGTTCAGGTTGGAGAGTTCACTGACGAGGTGATGCTCGACGTTGAGTTGTGACGGTGTCTGGCCCTGGCGCAGGGAGTACCGTTTTCGGGGGCATCAACTAACGGAGTGCGCCTTCCCCCGCTTCCTCTCAGCCTCCCGCTGCACCTTCATGACGGACCGAAGCACTACTGCTCGTCTCGAAGTGGTCCCAATACTGCGATACCATAGCCGCGCAGGGAATCACCAACAATGCCTGACCTCATTGGTCGCACGCTCGGGCACTACCGCATCGTCGAGAAGATCGGCGAGGGCGGCATGGGTGAGGTGTACCGGGCGCACGACGAGCGGCTGGATCGCGATGTGGCGATCAAGGTGTTGCCGGAAGAGGTGGCTGGCGTCCAAGACCGGCTCGAAAGGTTTGAGCGCGAGGCGAAACTCCTCGCCTCACTCAACCATCCAAACATCGCCACCTTGCACGGTCTCGAAAAGGAAGAAGGTCGCGGTTTCCTCGTGATGGAGCTAGTGGAGGGATCAAGCCTCGCTGGTGTCCTCGCGCGTGGAGCCATTCCCGTTGACGAAGCGTTGGAGATCGCCCTCCAGATTGCGAACGCACTCGAGACGGCACACGAGCACGGCATCATCCACCGTGACCTCAAGCCCGCCAACGTCATGGTCGATCCTGACGGCGGGGTAAAGGTGCTGGACTTCGGCCTCGCCAAGGCATTCGATCCTGAGGCCTCAAGCCCACAGAGTCCGGAGTCAATCGCCGAGTCACCCACCCTCACGGCAGAGATGACACGTGCCGGCACGTTGCTCGGCACTGCGGCTTACATGAGCCCCGAGCAGGCTCGTGGGAAGGCGGTGGACAAAAGAGCGGACATCTGGGCTTTCGGGTGCGTTCTTTGGGAGGTGCTCACCGGCACTCGTGCGTTTGCCGGCACGACATCAACCGAAACCCTGGCTGCGATCATCAAGGACGACCTTGATTGGGACGTACTACCGGCTGAGACGCCGGCCCCGGTCCGCCGATTGCTCCGTCGATGCCTCACAAAAGACCCACGTGACCGGCTTCATGACATCGCCGACGCTCGTATCGTGTTGCAGTCCCTGTCGAGCGATGAATACTCCATGGATGAGACGGCAGCCTCCGCTCCGAACCCCAAGGGTTGGCGTATCTGGCTGCCATGGGGCGTGGCCGCTACTCTTGCAGTGGCGTTCATCGCCGCTACGATGAGCGGACTTCTGTCAGATAGACAGCACGTCGCATCGTCCCAGGTTTTCCGGGCCACAATCGAACTGCCAACCGGCTCCAAAATCACCGAGTGGTCAATCGGGCGGTGGAGTGGGCCAATGAGGAACGAACTGGCTCTTTCCCCCGACGGCCGCACCCTTGTTTTTGGTGCAGCCACTGGGGACGATCCTTCCACGTCGCGGTTATTTCGAAGACCCATGGACCGGGCCGAAGCAGCACTAATTCCCGGCACCGAAGGGGCGAGCGGACCGTTTTTTTCGCCTGACGGAAGATGGATTGCGTTTTGGGTCGGAGGGGTACTCAAGAAGATCTCCCTCGACGGTGGTCTGCCGATCACGCTCGCGGAGTACCGCGACTATTCCGGTCTTTTCCCTCACATGGGGGGTAGCTGGAGTCTGGACGGCACCATTTTCATCGGAACTCATCTGGATGGCATTCAGACGGTAGCCGCAGACGGAGGCGAACTCGAACCACTGACGGTGCCCGATAGGACGAAAGAGTATGGTCACCGGCTGCCGCAAATCCTGCCGGGAGGACGGGCAGTGCTCTTCACCGTAGCCAACGATTACCTTGGCGATGGGGGGCACATCGAGGTGGTCTCCCTCGATACGTTGGAGCGGCGGATCGTGATCGCCCCGGGCCTCGACGGTCGTTTTTTACCCACCGGTCATCTCCTCTTCCTTCGACGGGGGACGTTGATGGCAATTCGCTTCGATCCTGATAGGTTGGAGCTCACCGGCCGCCCGGTTCCTGTACTCGAGGGAGTGACTCATATGGCCAACGCCCGAGCTGGATGGGCGAATCCAGGTGCGGGCTTGTTCGCGGTTTCGGACAATGGCACGTTGGTTTTTGCACCTGGTGGCATGATCCCAGACGCAAAAAAGCGGGTCGTCTGGGTGAATCGGAATGGTGAAATCGAGCCCATACCAGCTCTTTCAGGGGAGTGGTTTGGAGGGCCCCGGGTCTCTCCCGATGGCCGATGGATTGCATTCACAATTACGGGGGTGGATAGCTCCCTGTGGGTGCATGATCTGGTTCGAGAGACCACTACGAAGCTCACCACCCAAGGACGCGTAAATAATTTGTCGTGGATGCCGGACGGTGAACGGATTGTCTTCGGCTGCTCAAAGGGAGGAGTGGCTAATCTCTATTGGAAATCGAAGCTAGGGAATGAGCCAATGGAGCAACTCAGTGATTCAGAATACCTCCAGCAACCCGGCTCGTGGTCACCTGACGGTCGATACCTCGCCTATGTTCTCTGGCCACGGGCCGAGGAGCACGAGATTTGGCTTCTCGACATAGAAAGCCGCGAAACGGCGCCATTCCTCGACAACGAGTATAGGAACACGTTCCCGGACTTTTCCCCAGACGGCGGGTGGCTCGCCTACACATCAGGCGAGTCAGGTAGGTCAGAGGTCTGGGTGACTTCGTTTCCCGGTCGTGAGAAACGCATTCAGGTCTCGAATGAAGGTGGGAATGCGTCCGCCTGGTCACCAGACGGGAAAGAAATTTACTATCTCTTCAGGGGTCGGCTAATGGTTGTAGAGGTGACTCCTGGACCGGAGCTGACCCTTGGAAAACCGCGACCTCTTTGTGAGGTACCACAGGGGACAACGGGACGGGGTCCACTGAGGAGATACGACATTTCTCGGGACGGCTCCAGGTTCATCTTTTTGGCAGATGCTGAAGTAGAGGCGAAACCACAACCTGTACGCCAGCTACAGGTCGTTTTCAACTGGTTCGAGGAGCTTGAGCGACTTGTGCCGACAAAGTGACTGTCTC
>JAOZUP010000328.1 GCA_029938595.1 Thermoanaerobaculales bacterium
CGGCATCCGGCATCCGGCATCCGGCATCCGGCATCCGGCATCCGGCATCCGGGCCCTGCCTACTCCACGTAGCCCAGCGCCTTCAGCATCTCCTGGTCCGCGAGGGGCGCCTCGGTCTCGCTTCTGGTTCCGGCGAGCGAGGGTGGTACCGCCAGCCGTTGTGTGAGGAGCTGGCCGAGGCCGACGAGTGTTGGAAGGTTCTCGAATCCGACGTTTTGGTGCTCGCCGGGATCCGACGCCAGGTCGTAGAGCTGGGCCTGGCCGGAGGTTGTGAGGACCAGCTTCCATCGCTGCGTTCGCAGGGCGCGCAGGGGATGCGGGTGGCCAGTTCGGGCGAGGACGCTGCGCGCGTCGGTCGCAGTCCTGGACCGCAATAGATCGGCGCCGTCGAGGGCGGTCGTGAGTCGCACCGACGTGGTGGCCAGCAGCGTCGGCACGAGGTCAGCCAGGGTCGCAAGACGGCTGAGGTCGAGACCGTCAGGATGGCGCCCTCCCGGCAGGCGCAGGATGAAGGGCACTCGAAGCATTTCGTCGAACAACGTGTTGTTGTGTAGCATCCGCCGGTGCTCAAATAGCGCTTCGCCATGATCGGAGGTCACCAGCACCACCGTGTCCTTCCATCGTTCCCGGCTTCTGAGAGCGTCGAGCACTCGCGCCACCGAATCGTCCACAGCCCGCAGATTGCCGTCGTACAGGGCGGTGATCTGAGCTAAATCTCGGTCGTCGGCCGCACGAATCGCCTTGTCGATCAGTTTCAAAGTCTTCGGAGTCCCGTCGCACCATCCGTCGTAGGTCGGATAGGTGAACAGATCGAACTCCGGCGCCGGTTCATAGGGGGCGTGCGGCGGTACGAAATGGAGCTGGAGGTGCAGAGGTTTGGTGTTGTCGAACCCGGCGAGCCACTCAAGGGCCCTCTGAGCGAGATAGTCGGGCGTCCTCGACACCGTCCTCGGGACCTCCGTCCACAGCTCGAAGAAATCGTCGTAACCCTGATCGTCCCCGATCGCTCCCGAGTTGTTCGGATTGGCGCTGAAGCCGGCCGTCGCATAACCCGCTTCCCGAAGATATTCCGCGAGCGTCGTTGCCTCGTCGGAAAGGGTCGAATCGACGTCAATTACCTGATGGTTGAGGAAGGAGAGCCCGGTGATCATCGTCGGAACCGAGCGCCGGGTGTTCGGCACCAGCGCGAAGACGTTTGTGAACACCAGGGATTCCTCGCTCAGGCGGTCGATGTTGGGTGTTGTCGGCCGATCGTAGCCGTAGCAGGAAAAGTGGTGCGGCCGCGCGGCGTCGAGGGTGATGAGCACGATGTCAGGCCGCCGACCCGGCCGTGTTCCGATCTCCCCGTCGGATCCTTCGCCCGTGGATGACGGTCTGGTGATCGGCCGAGGCCGGCCGATCTCGATCACCGATCCGGCGGGCGCGGGCTTAACAGCGAACGACAGAACGCAGTCTTCGCCGGCAAATTGATCGACCGGCACCTCGACGCTAAAGGCCCTGTCGCCGCGACCGTCACAGAGATTCGTGGTCGAAAGCGTCGTCGAGCTGTGTTCACCGGTGGTCAGACTCTGCATGTTCATGGTGAGCCGGGTCTCCCGGCAGTCGAGGCCGGGCGGTGCTGCGACCTCGAGCTCGAGGGCGCGGGAGTATGCGGGCAATCGCATCGGCACCACCAGCGTTCCAGCCTCCTGCACGACAAAGCGGTCACGTGCATGGTCGAAGATCTGGACCGGATGTTGCGGGAGAGCGGCGCGATCGTCTCTGGCGATCCATCGGTGTGCCTCGGCGATCAGGCCCCGTCGCGGAGGTGCGTCGGCCAGCTCGGCCTCCTTGATTCGGATGGCGAAACGCGGTTGGATCTTCTGCCGATGAGGTCCGGGTAGCGGCGCCCGTTGGGTGAAAGAAAACTTGAAGGTGTTGGTCCCCGCCCGAAGTGCTCCCGGCGGGATCTCGAGACCGATGGTTGTCCACCTTTTCGGGATCTCGGCCGTAGCCAGCGGCCTGCCGTTGAGTCGCACCCTCATCTTCTGATCGTTCTTCAGGTTTTCGACCACCTTGACCCGCAGCACCAGATGTGTCCAGTGGGGGCTCTCGACGAAGAACTCCAGATCAGCACGTTTGGCGAATGCTGCGATGCCGTGGCGGGTCGGTTCGCTCCATCCGTACCCGAGACTACAGGGTTGCAGCGGGAGAGCCCACAGGTCGTTCATGCGGAAGCGATCGAAGTCGATGGTGAAGTCGCACTGGAGCCGCTCGCGATCGAAGTGGTCGCGGGCGATGAAGTAGTGGTTCGGCGCCCGAGCGTCGACTGCTGGAAAGGACCGGTGAGTGAGAAAAAACACCCCGGCCGCCGCGGCAACGCAGCAGGCGGCGAGCAACAAAATAACTACATATCTACGATGCATGTCCTCGTGTCCTCGGATGTACGGGCGCGCCTCGAGTATACGATGTGCCGGATCGGGTAACTTCGGTTTGCCGAACGCATAGATGCTCATGACGAAATGGAGGTGTCGAATGAGACGGTTGATAGTGGTGGTGGCGCTCATCGGTCTCGCATTGACGATTCCGGCTAAGGCCCAGCGTCCTAAACCAGAGGTTGTGGCGACGATTGGCGGGGATGACATCTACCAGGTGCTGCCGGTAGGGGCGATTCCGGCGATCGACGATCCTTCGTTCGTGTCCGGCGCTGCCGCGAACGCCCAGATGAGCCCCGGCGAGCCGGTGCTGGGAATCGTCCTCCACGGTGAGGCCCGCGCCTACTCGCTGTGGCAGCTCGATGCACACGAGATCGTCAACGACGAGATCAAGGGCACCGCGATCGCCGCCACCTGGTGACCACTCTGTCACACGGGCGTGGTCTACGCCCGCACGCTGGGTGGGAAAACCTACACCTTCCAGGTCTCTGGCAAGCTGTGGCGCAACAGCCTTATCATGCAGGACCGTGAGACCGGCTCCTCCTGGAGCCACGTCACCGGCCGCGCCATCGACGGCAAGACCAAGGGCGCGCAGTTGGAAAAGCTGGAGGCAGTCGAAACCACCTGGGAGCTCTGGTATGCGGCGCATCCCGACACGGCGGTCCTTGAAAAATCGGAAGAGGTGCTGGCGTCGCACTATCAGGAGTACTTCGACGACCCGAAACGAATGGGCATGTTCCGCGCCCAGTGGCTGACCGAAAAAATGTCCGGCAAGACCCTGGTCTACGGTGTGGCCATCGGTCCCCATGCGGTCGCAGTAACCGATTCGGCCGTAGCCGGCGGAAACCTGGTGCAGGTCGACCTCGGAGGCACGCCGGTGGTCGTGTCCCGGGCCGCCGACGGCGGGGTGCGTGCATTCATCGAGGGTTCCGATGGACAGAAGTTGGGGAGCGTGGCAGTGACCCCGGTCTACTGGTTTGCCTGGTCGAATTTCTATCCAAATACGAAGGTCGTCGAATGACGTTTCAACGTCAAACGTTAGAACGTTGAACGTTCGTCACCCGCCGCTCGGTCGCCTCAGCGCCCAGAGGGATGTGGGTGGGCAACGTTCTAACGTGTAACGTTCTAACGTTCAAACGGATGCGCGGGGCAGTGTCAGTACGAATGTCGCGCCTCGGTCATTTGTGTCGGTGAGTTTCAGCTCCCCTCCTTGTGCCCGCGCGAGGCTGCGTGCGAGAGCGAGGCCGAGACCAAGGCCGGGGACGCCGTCGGCGTCGGCCGGGCGATCGAAGGGTCGGAAGAGCCGCCGCCGCTGGTGGCGAGGAATTCCGGGACCGTTGTCCGACACTTCGACTCTCAGCGCATCGTCACCCGTGGTGACCCGCGCCTCAACCCTGCGCTTGGCTTCCTCACGGGTGTGCTTTTCGGCATTGTCGAGCAGGTTGTCGAGGATCTGACTGAGAGCATCGTCGTCGAAAAGAGCCGGCGGCAGTGAGGATGGGATCGAGACCTCGAGATTGATGCCGGCATCCTCGAGACGGCGGCGCGCGCGCTCGACACATCGGCTCACGGCGCCACCAAGGTCACCCGGGCGGGCGGTGGTGACGAGCGCACCACGTTCGAGGCGGGCGAGGTCGAGCATATTGCTCACGACCCGCCCCAGCCGCGCCGCCTCGGCGGACACCGTCGCGGCATAGCTCGTGCGGTGTTCGGGATCACCCAGGTCTTCAGCGAGCATTTCGGAGTGGAGGAGAAGGCCCGATAGAGGCGTCTTGAGCTCGTGGGCTGCGGCTGCGGCGAAGCGGGCGCGCTGTCTGGCGAGCCGGTCCATCTGGAAGAGGATCCATACCACCGCCGCGGCGGCCAGAAAGACCGCCGCGGCGGTGAAGGCAAAGGTGCGGCGGAATTGGAGCACCTCGGCGCGGCCGAGCGCAGCCGCTGACGCCAGCGCGGGACCCGGATCGGTCTCCAACAACCAGCCGGTGTCGGCCACGATCGCGGTCACCGTGGTGGAGGACGACGGCGGAGCGGGCGAGAACTCGACGGGGAGGGCGCCGGCGCCGAGCCACCCGATCACGGCTTCCGGGGCGACGGCGAATCCCTGAAGCAGCATGCCGGTTGGGGTGTGGACCTCGCGCAGGGCGGCGAGTGCCGGCCCGCTGCCAAGAACGAGAGTGTGCCAGTGGAGTGGGAGAATCCGGATGACCACCCGGCCGAGGTCTCCCAGCGGGATGGGGTTGGCTGTCTCATCCTGGCGTCCGGTGATGGAGGCGTAGACGCTGTCGGCGCGGAGGATTTGCTCCCATTCGGATCCGGTCAACGTGAGCAAGCGTTCTTCGTCGGCGACGCCTATCGCGTGGCCGGGTTCCTCGCCGAGCACCAGGGCGTGCTGGAGCTCGCCGAGGATGGA
>JAOZUP010000329.1 GCA_029938595.1 Thermoanaerobaculales bacterium
CGGCATCCGGCATCCGGCATCCGGCATCCGGCATCCGGCATCCGGCATCCGGGCCGACACACCGACGGCCCCGTGGGGGTACGGGGCCGCCGGCAGAAGGAGGTTGCAATGCAATTGATTCTACGAATCATTCTCCAAAAGGTTTCACTCTGGTCCACATTCTGAGTACTCAGTTATGAGTCTCGAGTCGTCACGAAAAATTTCCTGGCTGTTGGGCAGGCGAGGAGAAACTCAAAACTAAGAACTCAAAACTCCGCCCTACTCCACCACCCCGCCTCCGAGACACTCCTCGCCGTCATACAACGCCGCGAACTGACCGGGCGCGACCCCGGGATCCGTAGTAATGTCGAACTGAACCGCCAATGAACCACATAGGGGCTGCGAGATAGTGCAGGCCTCGATCCTCTCACCATGGCGGATCCGCACCTGGAGGTCGGATCGATTGGGCGGTTCAGCGACCCAGTGAGGGTTGGCGATCGTGAAGCTCGATCGGACGTGATTGGAAAGCGAATCGGCGTGGACCGCGAGGATTACATTCTCCTCGATGTCCTTGCCGACGACGTACCAGGGACCACCGCTCAATCCGAGGCCGCGCCGCTGGCCGATAGTGTGGAACCAGGTGCCCCGGTGGTCGCCCAACACCCGGCCGCTCTCAGCCTCGCGGATTGTTCCTTGTCGTTCTCCGAGATGGTGGTGCACGAAGTCGTTGAACGGGATTCGACCGAGGAAGCAGATCCCCTGGCTGTCCGGGCGATCGGCGTTGATCAGAGAGAAGCGGCGGGCCTCGGCCCGAACTTCAGCCTTGGTGAGATGGCCGATCGGGAAGAGGCAGCGTGCGAGTTGATCCTGGCGGAGCTGGCAAAGAAAGTACGTCTGGTCCTTCTTCGGGTCTGCCCCGCGCAACAGGTGGAATAGGCCGTCTCGCTCCTCGACCCGGGCATGGTGCCCGGAGGCGATGAGATCGAACCGGTCGCCGACGCGATCGACGAAGGCGCCGAATTTGATCATCCGGTTGCACATCACATCGGGGCTCGGGGTGTGTCCGACCGCCAGCTCGTCCAGGGCGTAGGCGACCACCGTGTTGAGGTACTCCTGCTGTAGCGATACGACTTCGAGAGGCACACCGGCGACGCCGCACACCTCGCGCACGATCGCGAGATCCTCCTCCCAGGGACAACTGCCAAGGAAGGCCATCTCGTCCTCGAGCCAGATCTTGAGGTAGAAAGCGGTGAGCTCGTGCCGACCCTCCTCGGCAAGCCGCATCAGCGTCACCGAGGAGTCGACACCACCGGATACGAGAACCGCCACTCTCATAGATTCAGGATACTGTTTGAATTAGGAATTAGGAATTAGGAATTAGGAATTAGGAATTGGCCTCCGGCCACGTCCAGGTGCGCTTGGGGTGGGGGAGCGGCATTCCTAATTCCTCATTCCTAATTCGCGCGCAGCGCGCTACCGCATGTATTTCTCGTGCACCAGGTGTTCGAGGTACTGATCGGTGTGGATACCGAAGTCCTTGAGCAAACCCTCGGCTGAAACGACGAAGGTCGCCTCTTCGCCGGCGATGCGCGAGAAGTAGACGCGGTGAGTCTCGCCGGCAGCATGAACGTCGAGGGCGCAGAGATCCTCGGAGAGCTCCGAGACCAGGCTGCGGTCGCACACAGGGCACGAAAAATCCCAGCGTGTGCCCTTGGCCATGACCTCGCCCGGCGGCAGCTCGACCTCGTAGTTTCCGGGTTGGGGGTGGAGTCCGGCGAGGAAGCGTCGATCTTCGCACTCGGCTCGCAGGACCACTCGATCCTCGGGATTGAGCGTCGTCTTGCAGTGGGGACACGAGTAAATCCAGTGCATTGTTTCCTCACCGAGATAATAACTAAAAAACCAAGAGGCTGGAGAATTGTGGTCTCGTTCTCAGGGCAACTCGACGCCCAGATCTCGCAGCTGGTGGGTGGCACGCTCGCTCCAGCCACGGTTGGCAGCCGGGCTCGCGGGGCTCGGATGGAGGATGCGTCCGATTCTGACTTCGGTCGCAACGAGCGCAGCCCGCGCTCGTCCCTCGGCGAACGCGCCCACGCCCACCACCAGATCTGGCCGCAGGTACTCGACGGTCTTTCGCATGGCGTGGTCGCAGGCCTCGAGAAGCGGCTTCCGTTCACTCATTGGCAGCTTGTTCGGTGTTCGATTGCGGCCGGTGGATTCCATGAACGCCAGAGGGCAGTAGTTTGCGATGAAGAAACGCTCGAAGAACCGCTCCGGCGTGGCAAAGAGATCACGCGCCCAACCCCACAGCCGCGCCCCGCTGACCTCGGAGCGAGTACTGGAGAGCCCCTTCACCGGCCGCTTCGGGTGCTCGTGCTCGGGCCGGCCCACCCTTGCATCGATACCGAGCCAGTCGCGGACAGCGTTCACCTCCCCAAAGGGAACCCCGGTCTGTACCATCCCCCACGGGCCGGGGTTCATTCCCAGGAATAAGACCTCCGTCGGCGCCTTGCCGTAACGCTGGAGGTACTGGGCGTGCGCCTCCCACGCATAGTCAAGTGGGTTGTAGACGTGGGTCACCGGTGGCGCGAATGTGAGCCGATCCACTTCCTCGGCCAGTTCCCTGGCGATATCCAAAAGACGTGTTTCCTTCGTCATTCCGGCGGCAATCGTAGCAGCTTGCCGAAATCCGAAATCCGAATTTGGACCCGTTGTAGGAATCCTTCAATCCACGTCCTTTGAATCCTCCGGTGCGACGGGCGTAGTATGTTGCCCGGAGGTCGCCATGCGTCATGTTCTCATCATTGTCCTGCTGGTCGTTGCTCCGTCCATTGCCTTTTCTGCGGACCGGCCCGAGGGCCGCGCCTTTGCCACCAGGTCGGTGACCTACGCGCGCCACGGGATGGTTGCCGCCGCCCACCCGCTGGCGGTCGAGATCGGTCTCGATATCCTCAAGGCCGGCGGCTCGGCGGTTGATGCCGCCATCGCCACAAACGCTGCACTCGGTTTTCTGGAACCGGTGTCATGTGGTCTCGGGGGAGATCTCTTCGCCATGGTGTGGGACCCGAAGACCGAAAAGCTCTACGGTCTCAACGCCTCGGGCAGAGCGCCGGCAGCGCTGACCATCGACAAGGTGCCCGCTACCGAAGAAGGCACCATTCCGGTCTACTCAGTCTACTCGTGGACCGTGCCCGGTTGCGCCGACGGCTGGTTCGAGTTGCACGAGAGGTTCGGCCGATTGCCCATGAAGGACGTCCTCGGTCCGGCGGCGGAGATCGCACGCGAGGGTGCCCCGGTGCCGCAGGTGATCGCCGCAGGCTGGGCGCACGGCGCCGCCAAGTTCAAGGAGATGCCCGGTTTCGCAGAAGTCTTTTTGCCGGACGGTAAGGCGCCGGTGGAAGGGGAGATCTTCGCCAACCCGGCCCTGGCCGGTACTCTGGACGCGCTCGCCGCCGCCGGTCGCGACGCCTATTACAGGGGTGACATCGCCGAGCAGATCGTTGCTTTCTCCAACGAGGTAGGTGGCTTCTTTTCGCTCGACGATTTTTCCGATCACTCGAGCGAGTGGGTGGAACCCATCTCAACGATCTACCGTGGTCTCACGGTGTGGGAACTGCCGCCGAATCCGCAGGGGCTGGCCGCGCTGCAAATGCTCAATATTCTCGAAGGCTTCGACCTCGCCGCCATGGGCAGGGATAGCACCGACTTGTGGCATCTGCTGATCGAGGCCAAGAAGCTGGCCTACGAGGATCGCGCAAAGTACTACGCCGACATGACGTTTGCCGAGGTTCCGGTGGAGGCGCTGCTCGACAAAGGCTACGCCGCCGAGCGGGCGAAGTTGATCGACATGACCCTGGCCGCCGAGCGGATCGCGCCCGGCAACCCGGCCCTCGGGCACGGTGACACCACCTTCCTCGTCACCGCCGACTCGAGCGGCATGATGGTGGCGCTGATTCAGTCCAACTACACCGGTTTCGGCTCCGGCTACGTGGTGCCGTCGCTCGGCTTCGGGATCCAGGACCGGGGCGCACTCTTCTCTTTGGACCCGAACCACCCCAACGCCCTCGAACCCGGCAAGCGACCCTTCCACACCATCATTCCGGCCTTCATGGGATTCAACGGCGTTCCCGACACCGCTTTTGGCCTCATGGGCGGTGACATGCAACCCCAGGGGCATGTGCAAATCGTCGTCAACCTGGTCGACTTCGGGATGAACCTGCAGGAGGCCGGCGATGCGCCGCGCTTCCACCACGGCGGCTCCTCCGAGCCCACCGGCACATTGATGACCTCGGGCGGCATCGTCCACCTCGAATCGGGTCTGCCGGTCGAGGTCTACCGCGACCTTACGAAACGGGGTCATCGAATCGAGGAGATCAGCCCGGCGTACTTCGGCGGCTACCAGATCATCCACCGCGACCCGAAGACTGGAGTGCTTGCGGGAGCGACCGAGTCGAGGAAAGACGGGATGGCGGCAGGCTATTGAATTAGGAATTAGGAGTTAGGAATTTGGAATGTCGCTCACCCACCCTCAACTCAGGTCTCTAATAAATGGAGGCTGGTAGGTGGAATTCCTAATTCCTAATTCGCGACCGCACGGTCGCGCTAAGATGCTCCCATGCTTGAACCGATTCTGACCGCTGACCAGAAAGATCTGCTGCAATCCGAGCGTGAGCTGCTGAACGAGGTGACGGTGGGGCTCGAGCGCTGTGAGGCGAGTGCCGAGGATCTGCAGGCCCTTGCCGACTCGGTGGACCAGCTCGACGAGCTCTTCCTGCTGGTGGTGGTGGGTGAGTTCAACGCCGGCAAGAG
>JAOZUP010000330.1 GCA_029938595.1 Thermoanaerobaculales bacterium
AGCCATTCTCCGTCGCGCATCCGCGGCGCCGGAGCCCGGCGAACCCGACGTGCTCGAGGCCGGCGACCTCGCGATGGATCTCGGGGCTCGCGGGGTGCGCTCGGCCGGCGCCGAAATCGAGCTGACCGGCGCCGAGTTCGCCGTCCTCGAGACCCTGGTCCGCTCCGCTGGCACGGTGGTCAGTCGCGACGACCTCTCACGCCAAGCGCTGGGGCGGCGGGCCTCGGCCTTCGACCGCAGCCTCGATGTCCACCTTTCCAACCTTCGACGCAAGCTCGGACCGTTTCCAAATGGCGGCGAGCGCATCAAAACAGTACGCGGAGTTGGCTATCTCTACGTCAAGCCGAGCATGGCTTCGCCGTGAGTTATGAGTTGAGAGTTATGAGTTTCGAGTTTCCGCCAAACCCCCCGGAATACAGGAGACAGGAGACAGGAGACCTGAATTCTAGATTCTCAATCCTCAAGTCCCACCCAAAATCCAAGCGAGGTGGGAGGCCGGGTGGAAAATCCGAAATCCGAAATCCGAAATCCGAAATCGTGTGACCCCATGAGCACCCTCTTCCTCCGCATCTTCCTCTGGTTGTGGCTCGCCATGGTGGTGGTGGCGGTGGTGCTGGTTCTGACCTCGCCATTCTTCACCCGCTCGCGGTCGCGGGTGGAGCACTGGCAGGAGAGCGCCGAGAGCCTGGCCCGGAAACGGGTGGATTGGGTTGCCGATCGCATCGGCGAGACCGGGGCGATCGAGGGTCGGGGGCGACGCGGCGGCGGACGGGGAAGGCATCCAACCGAGATCTTCATCTTTGACGGCGAGGGCCGCGAGGTCATGGGTCGACCGGCACCTGAGCCGGCCAGAGATCTCGCACGACGGGTGGCGGCCGACGGCGAGGAAGAGGCGGAGCGTCGAGGAGGACTCCACCTCGTCGCGCGGCCGGTGTCGGATCCCGAGGGGAAAACACTGGTGGTGGTGGGCGCCCTGCACAGGCCGCCGCGTGCCGTCGACCTCCTGGAACCGGGAGCGCTGTGGCTCCGTTTGGCGGTCTTGGCGCTGGTGGTGGGCGCCATTAGCTTCTGGCTGGCGCGATATCTGTCGGCGCCGGTGGGCTCGCTCCGTCGAGCGACGCAGCGGCTCAGCGGAGGCGACCTGTCGGCGCGGGTCGGCGGGCCGGTCGATCGCCGATCCGACGAGATCGGCGGGCTCGCTCGCGACTTCGACGAAATGGCCGAACGCCTCGAATCCCTTCTCGGCTCGCAGCGCCGGCTGCTGCGAGACGTGTCGCACGAGCTGCGTTCGCCGCTGGCGCGGCTGCGGGTCGCCCTCGAGCTGGCGCGCGACCGCGCGGGAAAGGCTGCAGGAGACCCGCTCGACCGAATCGACCGCGAAGCCGGACGGCTCGATACCCTCATCGGCCAACTCCTCCTCCTGGAACGGTTGGAGGCGGGGGAACCCGAGACCGACGTCGACGCCTTTGATCTCACGGCGCTCCTCTCCGAGGTGGTCGACGACGCCTCGTTCGAGGCCGCGCCGGCCGGCCGCGAAGTGCGACTCGGCTCATACCCACCCTGTCCAATGTTGGGTCACCCGAGTCTGATGCGCAGCGCCTTCGACAATGTCATCCGCAACGCCATCCGCCACACCCCAGAGGGATCCGAGGTCGAGATCGAGCTGCAAGTTGAGGGAAACAACGCCTCCGTGTCCATCCGCGATCACGGAGAGGGAGTGCCCGACGGGCATCTCGAGACCCTGTTCGAGCCCTTCGCACGGGTCGCCGGCGCACGGGAGAGGACAACGGGCGGTGCCGGCCTCGGCCTCGCCATCACCCGCCGCGCGGTCGAAATCCATGGCGGCACCGTGACCGCCAGCAACCACTCCGATGGCGGGCTCGAGGTCGTCATCCACCTACCGGTGAACGGCGATAACGTTTGAACGTTTAACGTTCTAACGTTTCAACGTTTCAACGTTTACGGTTGCCTTCGCCTTGACTGCCGTTTCAAAACAAAACCGGTGGATGCGTGCGGCGCTCCTAAACGACGATATTCACCAGCCGTCCAGGAACCACAATCACTCTTTTCGGCTCCTTGCCATCCATGAACCTCTGCGCATTCTCGGAGGCCAGGGCAAGCCGTTCGAGCTTTTCCTTTTCTGTGTCGCGGGCGACCAGCAGCTCGTCGCGCTTCTTGCCGTTGACCTGGACGACGACGGTAATGGTCTCGTCCTTCACCAGCTCGGAATCCCAGCTCGGCCACTCGGCGTGGGCGATGAGCTCTTCCTCGCCGAGGCGCTGCCACAGCTCCTCGCAGATGTGGGGGGCGTAGGGCGACAGCAGGCGGAGAAAAGCACTGATGATCTCCCTCGGCAGCGTCTTTGCAGTTGTGGCGTCGTTGACGAAGATCATCATCTGGGCGATGGCGGTGTTCATCTGCAGGGTCTCGGTGTCCGACGTCACCTTCTTGACGGTCTTGTGCAGGGTGCGCTGGAGCTCGGGTTCTGACGAGGCCGGCGCGTCGCTGAGCCTTGGGTTGAGAGTGCCCGACTCCTCGTCCACGACCAGCCGCCACACCCTTTGCAGGAAGCGATTGACGCCCTCGACGTCCTTCATCTGCCACGGCTTCTGGACCTCGAGGGGGCCCATGAAGAGCTCGTACAGCCGCATCGCGTCGGCGCCGTACGCCGAGATCACGTCGTCCGGGTTGACGACGTTTAGCTTCGACTTTGACATTTTCTCGATCTGGGCCTCGAGCTCGGTATTCGAGCCCTTGAGGAAGAACTGCCCGTCACGCTCCTCGACCTCCGAAGGGTGGTAATACTTGCCGCCCGCGTCGCGGTAGGAGTAGGCGAGAATCATGCCCTGGTTGAAGAGCTTGGCGAACGGCTCGGTGGTGTGGACCAGCCCGCAGTCGTAGAGCACCTTGTGCCAGAAGCGGGCGTACAGGAGGTGGAGCACCGCGTGCTCGACCCCGCCGACGTAGAGGTCCACCGGCATCCAGTAGTCCTCTGACTCCTTCGACCAGGCCTCGTTTTCATTGTTGGGGTCGAGGTAGCGTAGGTAGTACCAGCAGGATCCGGCCCACTGCGGCATGGTGTTGGTTTCGCGAGTGCCCGTGCGGCCGTCGGGCAGCTCGACCCGCAACCATTCGTCGCCCGCGCGCGCCAACGGCGGACGGCCGTCGTCGGTCGGTTTGTACTCGTCGATCACCGGCAGCTCGACCGGCAACCAGTCCTCTGGCAGGGGTACGACCTCGCCGTCATCGGTGTGGATGACCGGGAAGGGCTCGCCCCAGTAGCGCTGGCGCGAGAACAGCCAGTCGCGGAGCTTGTACTGGATCTTCGGGGTGCCGAGATTTCGTTCGGCGAGCCAGTCGGTGATCGTGGTGATCGCGTCGTCGACCTCCAGCCCGTCGAGGAACCCGCTGTTGATGGCGGGGCCGTCACCGAGGAAGGCTTCGCCGTCGAAGTCGGAGGGCGGCTGCACTGTGCGGATGATCGGCAGGTCGTAGATTTTGGCGAAGTCCCAGTCGCGCTGGTCCTGACCGGGCACCGCCATGATGGCGCCGGTGCCGTAGCCCATGAGGACGTAGTCGGCGACCCAGATAGGGATCTTCCCGTTGTTGACAGGGTTGATCGCGTAGGCGCCGGTGAAGACGCCGGTCTTTGTCTTGGCGAGATCGGTGCGGTCGAGGTCGGACTTCTGGCCCGCGTCGGCGACATAGGCTTGGACCGCTGGGCGCTGCTCGTCAGTGGTGATCTCGGCTACCAATGGGTGCTCGGGGGCAAAGACGCAATAGGTGGCGCCGAAGAGGGTGTCGGGCCGGGTGGTGAAGACGGTGAAATCCCGATCGCTGTCGGCGATCTGGAAATGGACATCGGCGCCGTGGCTTTTGCCGATCCAGTTGCGCTGCATCTCCTTCACGCTCTCGGGCCAGTCGACCTCGTCGAGGTCGTCGAGCAGGCGCTCGGCGTACTCGGTGATCTTGAGCATCCACTGGCGCATGAGCCGCCGCTCGACCGGGTCGCCGGTCTCCACGTAGGCGCCGTCCTTGACCTCCTCATTGGCGAGCACGGTGCCGAGCGCAGGGCACCAGTTGACCGGCACGTCCGCCATGTAGGCAAGGCCTTGCTCGTAGAGCTTGAGGAAGATCCACTGGGTCCACCGGTAGTAGTCGATGTCGGACGTACTGACCTCGCGCTCCCAGTCGTAGCTGAAGCCGAGGCGTTGGATCTGGCTGCGGAAGGTGTCGACGTTGCGTTTGGTGATGGCCGCCGGGTGGAGGCTCTCGCGCACCGCCGCCCGTTCGGCGGGCAGACCGAAGGAGTCCCAGCCCATGGGGTGGAGGACGTTGAAGCCCTGGGCGCGCTTCATGCGCGCCATCACGTCGGTCGCGGTGTAGCCTTCGGGGTGGCCGACGTGGAGGCCGGCGCCGGAGGGGTAGGGGAACATGTCGAGCACGTAGTACTTGGGCTTGGAGCGAAGATCCTCGGGGTCGGAAGGGGTGCGGAAGGTGCGGCGTTCGGCCCACACCGCCTGCCACTTGGGCTCGATGACGGCTGGTTGGTACGTGTGCTCGGCCATGATCTCCTCTCAAAATCTGCACGAATGCAGACCCGGCGTATTCTACGCATGTCCGCTCACCGATACCAGTCGCGATCTCCCGTTTCCGTGCCGCCCGCCGTCCGCGGGCGTTCGCCCGCGGCCACGCGTTCTCGGATTGTGTGCCCGCCGAGTGCAAGCACACGTCGGTCCCACCATCCACCAACGCTACGCGCCTGCGGCGCGCCGGCGGGCGACTGTC
>JAOZUP010000037.1:0-11198 GCA_029938595.1 Thermoanaerobaculales bacterium
TGGAAGGCTTTGTCTTTGCGGTCACTCCCTTCAACTTCGCCTCCATCGCCGGCAACCTGCCGACCGCGCCCGCGCTGATGGGCAACACCGTTCTCTGGAAACCGGCCTCGTCGGCGGTTTTCACCGCCTGGCACCTCATGAAGCTGATGGAGGCCGCCGGCTTCCCGCCGGGGGTCATCAACTTCATCCCCGGCTCCGGCGGTCAGGTCGGCAACCCGGTCATGGCGAGCCAGCATCTTGCAGGCATCCACTTCACCGGCTCCACCCCGGTCTTCCAGGGTATGTGGAAGGCGATCGGCGACAACATCGCCGGTTACCGCACCTATCCGCGCATTGTCGGCGAGACCGGCGGCAAGGACTTTGTCTTCGCCCACGAATCGGCCGACCCCGAGGCGCTGGCCACAGCACTGGTCCGCGGCGCCTTCGAGTACCAGGGCCAGAAGTGCTCGGCCGCCTCGCGCGCCTACATCCCGCGCTCTATCTGGCCGCAGATCAAGGAGCTGCTGCTGGGCCAGGTTTCCGAGATCAAGATGGGTTCGCCGACCGACTTCCGAAACTTCTTCAACGCGGTCATCGACGCGGGAGCATTCTCAACTATCACCTCCTACATCCAGCACGCCAAGGACTCGACCGAGGCCGAAATCCTGTGCGGCGGCTCCTGGGACGACGCAGAGGGCTACTACATCGAGCCGACCGTCGTCGAGACCACCAACCCGCGCTTCAAGCTCATGGAGGAGGAGATCTTCGGTCCGGTGATGACGATCTACGTCTACGACGAGAACGACCTCGACGGCGCCCTCGAGCTCTGTGACACGACCTCGATCTACGCCCTGACCGGGGCCATCTTCTCGGATGACCGCGCGACCGCGATCAAGATGGCCGACCGGCTGCGCCACGCCGCGGGCAACTTCTACATCAACGACAAACCGACCGGCGCCGTGGTCGGTCAGCAGCCCTTCGGCGGCTCCCGCGCCTCAGGCACCAACGACAAGGCCGGCTCCTACCTCAACCTCATCCGCTGGACCTCGCAGCGCACGATCAAGGAGAATTTCGTGCCGCCGAAGCACTCCTCCTACCCGTTTATGGGAGAGAAGTAAGGTCAGAATTAGGAGTTAGGAATTAGGAATTAGGAATTTCCGCCCGCCTTCCCCCGAATTTCAAATTCTCAATTCTCAGTTTTGAGTTTTGAGATGCCGCGCAGGTACTGAAAAACTCATTACTGATTACTGATCACTCGCCACGCGCCCCACAAGGGCGGCGCGGAGTTCGCCGGGCTCGTGAGTGGGTACGATCACAGTCCGAGTATCGAGGCCCAGGGTGAGAGCCAGCTCCCAGGGGGCATAGAGACGGCGCCACGAGGTCGCCGGGCGCGGCGTGGCTTCCTCCACGCATCCGGTCGGCAGGGTTCTTCGAAACGGCCCCAGCCGAAGCTCGATCCTCCGTTCGCCAACCGTCACCTCGTAGCGCCGGCAGCGGATGAGGGCGACCACGAGGGTACCGCCGATGAGGATGAGACTGGCGGCCGCGGCCTCAGCCACCGTCGACTCGGCTCTCACGAAGCCGGCCATGCCGGCCACGGTCGCGAGAATCCCAACCATCCAACCGGCAACCATCACAGCCGCTTTCAGCGGCGAAGCCTCGTAGTGAAGCGGCAGATCGCGATCCCGTTGAATCCTCACCATGTTGACCTGTCGACGATTATAGGACCTTCTGCCTGGCGAATTCCAGACTAGCCCTCTCCGAGTTTCAGATTGGATCGTCCGGGGGAACGAGTCGTTTTTCGGCCCGTCATGTGCCCGCTCGTTCAAACATTGAACACTCCAGATCGCGTTGACAGGAGTGGGAGCAATCATTATTCTCGATGTACTGGAGCGAACCGTTTGCCAGCGTGACCCGAAAATAAACCCGGTTATTCTCTATCTCGGAGGTGAAGCATGGCGTCTACTCTTGGGAAACCAACCAGAAGCTCAACCACCCTGGGTACACATTCAAGAACGGTCCGATCCGTGACAATTGTCGCGATCGCGGCCCTGCTGGCGGTCATGACGATCCAGGCGTGCGGCCAAGACAAATCGTCGGCGGCCATCCCCAACACCCAGCTCTTCATCCCAGCCAGCGCCCACGTCTCGGGAGCGCTTGGCACCAACTGGCGAACCGACCTCGAGATCTTCAACCCGGGTCAGTCGCAATCCTCGGTCACCGTGGCGCTGCTCAAGGCCGGGGTCTCCAATCACAACCCGCAGACCATGACCTACACCCTCAATCCCGGCGAGTCACGCCGATTCGAGGACGCGCTGATGTCCATCTTCGGTTTCGACGGCGCGGCCGCCATACGGGTGGTGAACAACAGCGGCATGGCCGCGGTCACCAGCCGGACCTACAACCTCACCACCGGAGGCACCTTTGGTCAATTCGTGGGAGGCGTGATCGGCCACTCCGCTATCCAGACCGGCCAGGAGGGCCGCATCATCCAGCTCACCCACAACCGTTCCACTACCTCCGGTTTCCGCACCAACATCGGTTTTGTCAATGCCACCGGTTCGCAGATTACGGTGCTTGTAGCCCTCTACCGTGCCGACGGTTCCTACCTCGGCACCAAGGAGTACGAGCTCAACCCTTACGAGTTCCGGCAGATCGACAAGATCTTCCAGAAGGTCACGAGCGGCGATGTGGATGACGGCTACGCAGTGCTATCCACTACCACCGCCGACGGGGCTTTCTTCGCCTACGGGGTAGTCATCGACAACCGAACCAGCGACCCCGTCTACATCACGCCGGCCAACCGCAGCGCAGGCGGTACTCCCCCGGCGCCAACCACCACCCCCGCCCCCACGACCTCAGCCACCGCGACTCCAGCACCGACTCCATCACCCACCGCGACGCCGGCCCCCACCTACCTCAACTTTTCCCCCTACCAGCCCGAAGGATGGAGCGGTCCGCTGGTCGCTTCGGGCACCACCGGGACCTACACGTCGGGCGGGTTGACCGGCAGCGGCCCCACCTACTTCGACTGGGCAATGGCCAACTACGGCCCGGACGACGCCGTCTTCCCGGCCGGCTCGAATATCGCACGAATCCTCCTCGACGACTCGACCCTGGTGTCGTTCTACTCTGACACCGAGTACTCCCTCGAGGCCGGCACCTATGCCTACTACGAGGACTACCAAGTGGACGGGATTACGGCCGGAACACATACCGCCACCTTGGTGGCCGATCCCGACAATCTGATCGCCGAGAGCGACGAGGGCGACAACAGCTGGGACCTCATGGAAAGCTGGTCCGCCAAGTCCGACCGCGCAACGGTCTCAGTTAAAGTGTCCAAGGCGAGGATCGGCATCGCCCCGATCCCCGGCTGGAGTTCTAATTCGACGCCCACCTCCTACCACCCGATCGGGGTCCGTTGGCACGGCTCCCCACCGCTGAAACAAGGTCCGATCGCGGTCGCCCACACCAAGGCCACCACCGTCGACAACGCTATTTACATTCCGGCCGCTGCCCACGTTTCGGGTGCCCTCGATACCAACTGGCGCACCGACGTCCAGCTTCACAACCCGGGCACGATTCAGACCCGCGTCGAGGTCGCTATGCTCGCCCGTGACCAGGCCAACCCCGCGCCACAGACCCGGACCTTCACCATCGCCGCAGGAACTTCCAAGCGGCTCGAAGACATTCTCTATTCCTCCTTCACTTTCAACGGCGCCGCCGCTCTCCGCATCACCATCCTCGAGGGCGACGTCATCGCGACCAGCCGCACCTACAACCTCACCGACACCGGCACCTACGGCCAGTTCGCCGGCACCGTCCACGGATTGCAGGCTTTTGTCACCGGGGAGCGCGCCCTGCTCATGCAGCTCACCCACAACGCCTCGGCCACGAGCGGCTTCCGAACCAATGTCGGCATGGTGAACTGCAGCGACGCCACCATCGTCCTCGACCTCGACCTCCGCTCCGCCGCCGGCACCAGCTACGGAATCATGCACTACACTCTGCGGCCATTCGAGTTCATCCAGAAGGACAAGATCTTCAAACGCGTGACCTCGGACACCGTCAGCGACGGCTACATCGTGATGACGTCGCCCAGTGCCGGCGCGCGCTTCCTGGCCTACGCCACCGTGATCGACAACCAGACCGCCGACTCGGTGTTCATTCCCGCCACCTCGGTGCTCGCCGCCGAGCCCACCCCGGCTTCGTTCATCCCGGCAGCCGAGGCGGCATTCGCCGTCATGGGCGAGCTCGGCCAGGGTGACGTACCCAGCATCCAGACCATCGTGAGCAGCGTGCAAGCCGTGGGCCTGGACGCCACAATCGCAGGTGCCGTCGCCCTCCTGCCGCCAGGCTTGGTCACCCTGATCCCCAACGGAGCCATGGTCGATCTCGGTTCGCACTTCGTGGCCCCAACCGGCGACATCGTCGCGGGCAGCCTCACCGCCACCTACGCCAACCTGGTCAACGAGCCTGGACAGCTCAGCCTCGACTACGAGGTCACCGGCGAAAACGTACTCTGGAACGGTCAGTACTCCGAGATCGGCGGCGCCACCGGCAACGTGGATCTGAGCATCGACAGCAACTCCCACGTCCACGGCTGGGTCACCATGGAGAGCTTCGCGCAGGTCAAACACGGCAAGCTCATCTCCGACGTCACGGTCACCGGCTCGGCCGAGATCGACACCGCGGTCTGCCCCAACTACCCCATCTCGGGCTCGGTAACCGTCACCAAGGACGGCGACTCCCAGACCATCACCTTCAACAACAGCTGCGACGGCACCTTCGAGGGCGGCTCCCAGGGGCAGACAGGAGACGTCTCCTTCCGCCTCACCTGGAACGGGCCGCAGGATCTCGATCTTCACGTCATCGAACCCGGCGGCGAGAGGATCTACTACAGTAATCCCACCTCGGCCACCAACGGCCAGCTCGACGTCGACTCCAACGCCGGCTGTGGAAGTGAAAGCCCGAGCCCGACTGAAAACATCTTCTGGCCCGAGGGCAGCGCTCCTCGCGGCACCTACGAGTTTTGGGCTGATCTCTGGTCTAATTGTAGTGGATCTGACACCCCAGCCTACACGCTGCGCGTCTTTGAAGGTGACACCGTAGTTCAGACCTATACCGGCAGTATCTCGAGTTCGACTGAACAAAGCCCGCATTACACCCACACGTACTGACGCACCGGCATCCGACGACCGAGGGCGCACCCACGGGGTGCGCCCTTTTTTTGGTGTCCTCAGTTAGGGTCGATTCATCGGCCGCGGCTGAAGGGGTCCGGCGCGAAGGAAAAACCGAAGAATCCGGTCGCCCGTTCACGGCGGGCCAGGGCCTCTTCCTCCTCGGGGCTCGGAAGAACGCCCAGGTGGACGAGCTGTTGCCGGTACTCGTAGCGGAGACGGAGCTCGGCGGCCGGACGGTCCTCGAGATCGAGGTGGACCCGTCGCACCCGATGGTCGACCCTTCGCCCTATGCCGGTGGCGGCGAGGTCGTCCGCTGCGGCCGACTTCTCGGCACCGTCCGACTCGCCCTCGGCCGAACGCCGCTTGCGTTTGGCCGGCGCCGGGGCCTCACCCGCACGGGCTCCCAGCCACTGGCCGACGGTCGGCCGCGGCGCCCGCTCCCTGAACACGACTGCCTCGATCACACCGAGGTTGGTGGTGCGGTCGAGCCAAGCGCCGTAGCTTTTCTCCTCGGTGGTGAAGAAAAACCGGCGAGCGTCGGTGCTGCTGATCTGCCAACCGCTGATGGTGGTGGTCTCGTAGGGTCCGAGGACCCACTTACTGGCCTTCGCCGCAGAGGTCGTCTCGGCGTCGATCGAGTTGAGGCCGTCGACGGCGAGGGCCACAGCAATGCGGCGATCGATCAGGTTCGTCAGGCGCAGAGCGTACTCGCGACCGCGCATAGCCTCGATGTAGGTGGTGCCCCGGGCGGCGTACTCGGTCAGCGGATGGCCGTCCACCAGGACCTCAATCCGGCAGACATCGGTTTCGAGGGCCGCCACAGGGGCCCCCGACATCATGACCACCGCTGTCACGATCGCTCCGAAAAGGACTGCGGCGGTTTGTCCCAATTTGTGGTTCCGTGGCTGGTTGCGCATTCTCGACTCCTTTCGTTCCGCCCCTGTTCGCCCAGTGAGAGTCCCGGACGTATCCGAAGTTCCAGGATCAATGCCGGGAGTCCGAAACGGCTGTGACGCCTGGCGGCACGGTAGAATCGAGGCTTCGAGTCATGAGGACCCCTTTTCCCCCGGCAACCGTGGTGCTTTTTCTCGGCGTTTTAGCGCTGCAAGGATGTGCGTCGGCGAAACGCGACCTGAACGCCGGCGACTATTGGCCGAGCGGCGCACGATGGAAGCAGGCGACGATGAACGCCCTCACGAGCCGCGGGACCTGGGTCCCCTTGATCGGCGCCGGCGTCGTCAGCATCGACGATTGGGACCGGGAAATCTCCGACTGGGCGGTCGAGAACACACCTGTCTTCGGTTCGACAGAGGACGCGATCGAGGCCAGCGATAATCTCAAAACCGTTACAACGGTGGCGATGGTGGGAACCGCGCTCGCGGTCCCGAACGGCGAGGGCGCGTGGGAGTGGAAACCCGAACGACTGCTGCTCGAGTTCGGAGCGGTCCAGCTCAACAATGTTCTGACCAGCGGGCTCAAATCCGCGACGGATCGTGAACGTCCGGACGGGTCAGAACTTGAACCCGAAACCGATGCGGATGAGCCACGGGTGGGTGTTGGGGCTCGGCTCATCGCTGTCGTATGCGAAGTCCCACAGGAATGACATGTACATTGCGGCCCGGGGGCCGGCCTGCTGTACGAAACCGAACCCGGCATAGAGACCTGTGTAGGTGGAGTCCACAGTTATGTACCCGTCCTCGGTCCTGGCAACATACTCCCAGTTGAGTCGTTCGACCTCCGCCTGGAGGAAAATCGGATCGAACACGAAGTAGCGGCCGACAATCGATCCGCCGAAGTCGGTGGTGGAGAGGTCGGGTTCGAACCTCTTGTCCTTCCGGTAGCGGAAAGTCAGGCTGCCGCCGAGCTGGAACTTCTGGGAGATCCGGTAGCCGAAAACAGGAGAGAACTCGGCATAGCTCGTTTCGGAACCGAACGCGAAGCCGACGGCGCCACCGACAAACCACGGGTACTCGATCGGCTTCTTGGCCTTCTTCTGCTGTTGTTCATACTTTTCCTTGTACGTCTGTGGCTCTTCCGGCTCGCCCTCCTGGGCCGCCGCTGAAACCGCCAGCACAAGGCAGGCCAGGAAAACGACGATTCTCGCTGGTACATTCACCCACCGATGGTAGCTCAACCGCGTTAATAGATCCGAGTAACCCGCTCTTCTCATCGGGTTTCGTATCGAGGACTGCGAAGGGCGGTGGAAGCGCCCACGAAGGCCGTCACGGCTATGCGTGTTACAGTTCGGAATGCCTCGCCAACGGCAATTGGTTTTCGTTTGTGTGGGAGTTAATACTGATTGATATGCGAACGGTTCAACAAGCTGTTTTGATGTTGTCGGTCGTCGCCCTGGTGGCGCTCCTGCTGGGTTGCGCATCGAGCGATCCCAGCACCTCACAGGCGTCGCCCGAAACGCCCGAGGCAAAACCCCCGGCCACCGGCGCCGCTGGTGGTGAGCAGGGCACCCAGGGAGAAGGCGGCGGAGGTCAGTCCGGTTCCGGCGGAGGCGGGCAGGGTGGCGCGGAGGGTTCCGAAGGATCATCGGATGGGGACGAGGGTGATGGGGCATCGGCCGAAGGTTCGGCCGGCGCGCAGGGCAGCGCCCAGTCAGGCGGGCAACCGCCCGCGGGGTCGCCGACTACGGGCGACGAAGCGGCGGCCGCCCTCGACCAGGAACTCGATGGTGCGCTCGGAGAGTTCGACAGGCAGATGCGTGAAGAAATGCAGCGGTTGGCCGAGGAAACCGCGGACGCCGAAATGGAGGGTTCGCGAGCGGCCGGTAGCGGCGCCGGCTCCGGGCCCGGTTCGAGCAGCGGTTCTGCTGGCGAGTCGACACCGAGCGGCGGCGGGAGCACGGAAGAAGGCGGCGACTCCTCGGGCGCTGTAGGTGGATCAGGCCCCGGCGCGACCGGATCGGACCGGGTGCCCGATGACGTCGGTGACGGATCGGACGATGACATCGTCGCCCGCCAGCTTCGAGAAGCGGCAATGACGGAGGAAGACCCCGAGTTGAGAGAGAAACTGTGGGAGGAGTACCGCCGCTACAAGGGGTCCCTTAGCGGCTCTAAGAAAGACGGTAAGTGATGCAGGTAGACGGAAGCTCAGTACGGAAATGGTTGACCGTGTCGGTGCTGACAACAGTCTTCTTCAGTGTCGGCTGCGCCTCGCAATCCTCCACCCACCAATCGTCCACCCCGGCCGTTCAGGCGGCACAGGAGATTCCGACCGAGCAGCTGCTCGATGTCGGGATTACGGTCTTCGACCCGGGCCTGCCACCCGAGGGGCAGCCGGTCCCCGACGACGTCTTCCCCGAGCTCCGCAAGGCCGAGTCCAGATTCCAGGCGATCCAGCTCATGGAGACCATGCAGAGCACCGGTCAGTGGGGGGCGGTTCGGGTTCTCCCCGCCGGCCACGGCACCACCGACCTCAGAGTGTCCGGCACGATTCTCCACTCCACCGGATTCAAGCTGGCGCTCGACATACGGGCGGTGGACGCCCGAGGCAAGGTGTGGCTCGAAGAGCACTATCGGGCCCAAGCCGACGAGCTCGCCTACATGAGCACCGAGGTCGAGCAGCGCGACCCCTTCCAGTCGATATACAACGAGATCTCCAACGATCTCCTCGATGCGCGGAAGAAGCTCAGTTCCGGCGAGCCGCAGGAAATCCGCCAGGTGTCGCGATTGCGATTCGCCGCCGATCTGGCGCCCGAGCCCTTCTCCGACTACCTGACGACCGACAAGAAGGGGCGGATCAGGGTCAAGCGGTTGCCCGCACGAGGGGACCCGATGATCGCGAGGGTCGACAACATTCGTGCGAGCGAGAACCTCTTCATCGACACCCTCGACCAGAACTACGCCGCGTTTTTCGCCAGGATGGAGGCACCTTACTCGAGCTGGCGCAAGTACACGTACGAAGAGGAAAAGGCGTACAAAGCCCTCAAGCGCAAGGCGTTGACGCAGAAGATCCTCGGAGGTTTGGCGATTCTTGGAGCGGCTCTCGCGGACCCCGGTTCGTCGGCCGCGGCGGTCGTGCGCGACGCGGCAATGATCGGCGGCATAGCCGCCATCCACGCCGGCATCTCGACCTCGAAGGAGGCCAAAATCCACGCCGAGGCCATCCGCGAGCTTGCCGCCTCGTTGGAAACCGAACTCGAGCCGATTGTGATCGAGGTCCATGGCCAGACCCTGCGCCTTTCCGGGTCCGCCGAGACTCAATATCAGGAGTGGCGGCAGCTGATGCAGGAAATCTGGGCCACCGAGACCGGGTTGCCGGTGGATCCCAACCGTCCCGGCGCGCTGACCGTCGGGGCCGAGACCGGCAGCGGTTCTTCAAACGACTCCCAGGAGCAAGACTGAGCGATGGGCGACGGGAAACAAACGCCGAATCTGCAACCCCCACCACGAGTACCTGCAGCGGAAAAATCTGACCCTGCAACCGGCACGGCACGGGGTGACGGGCCCACCGGCCCCGGACGACGGTTCGGTCGAGCAGCAGTCATCACCGCCATGATCTTCGGTCTGGTCGGCGTCTTCGTGCTCCTCCCCCGCTGGCAGGAGCAACGTCAGAGTTCCGCCGCAGACGGCGAGGCGGTGGAAGAGGCACCGTCGCCCGACAGCCCGACCCCAACCACACCGGAGCCGGCACCAACCACCGACAGCACAAATTCGGACCCAATCCCGATACCGCCCCTCTCCCCCACCTCGCGTCCGGCCCCGGCCCGCCCCCGAAGCACGCCTCGCATACAACCGTCGACGGCTGAACGTCAGTACATCGCGGCGATGTCCGAAGGTCTCAACGCCCTCGAGAACCGGCGGTGGCAGGCCGCACAATCAGCCTTCGAGCAGGCCTCGCGGCTGCGGCCCGGCACACCCGAAGTGGCGGACGGTCTTGCCCGTGCAAAGGCCGGGCGCCGCCTCGAAACCATCGCCGACGGCATCCGCCGGGCGCGTGAGTACGAGAGGAATGAAGCGTGGCGCGAGGCCGAAAAGACCTACTCGGCGGTGTTGGCGATCGATCCCGAATCCGCCGAGGCGCTCGAAGGGTGGTCGAGAACGGATTCACGGGCCACGCTCGACGAGAAGCTCGAGTTCCACATCGCCACTCCAGGCCGTCTCTCCACCGCCAAGGTCTTTGCGGACGCGGCCTCTACCCTGGAGGAGGCTATGGACACGGTCCCGAGCGGTCCCCGGCTTGAGTCGCAGACCGCCCGCCTCGAGGCCCTCCTCACACGGGCCTCGACACCGGTGGCGGTGGTTCTAGAGTCCGACGAATATACCGATGTCGTGGTCCACAGGGTAGGCCGTCTGGGTACCTTCTCTCGCCGTGAACTCAACCTCAAACCCGGCGCCTACACCGTGGTCGGCAGCCGCGACGGCTACCGCGATGTCCGGCTGCGACTGGTCGTGCCTCCGGGATCACCGCCAAAACCGCTCGCCGTGAAGTGCACGGAACGCTTATGAGCATTGTCTTGACGATCGAAATCGGAGAGGAGCGCCAAGTCTTTTCGGGCGAGGATCTTCCCCTGAGCGTTGGTGGTTCAGCCTGTCATGTCGTGCTGCCCGGGCTCTCCGACGATGGTCCGGTCGCCTACCTGGGCCAGGAAGGGGGAGAGCTCTTCATCCAACCGGCGGAGAACGTCGTGACTGCGACGCCGGTGACCTGCAACGGCGTTCCCCTGACCGCATCGCGGTGGCTCAGCGACGGAGACGATGTCGGCGTCGGTCGCTACCGTCTGCGGTGCGAGAGCACCGGAAATGCCGTACGGTTGACCCTGATCCCGCCCGCAACCCAAGGTGATGCGGATCCGGTTGCGGGGGTCTCCCCACCATCTCCGATCGTAGCCCCGGGACAGGTCATAACGCCCGCCGATTTCAAGCCGAGATGGCAGTCGCCGCCCCGCGGCTCTCGATTCAGAGTTCGTCCACGCTCGATGATGTTGATGGCTGCGATCGCACTGCTCGCCACCGGGGCATGGTTTGTCCTCACCGCGAGAGCGGTCCGTGTGGAGACCATCCCCGCGGCCGAGTCGCTCGAGAT
>JAOZUP010000037.1:11208-16620 GCA_029938595.1 Thermoanaerobaculales bacterium
GGCGGTTGGCTGACACCCAAGATCGGCGGCAGCTACCTCCTGCGTCCCGGGAGCTATACGGTGGCGGCCAAGCTCACGGGTTACCGCACCCTCTCAGCCCCCCTCGAGGTCGATGCCGACACCCCATCGGTGGTCTCCTTCACCCTCGAGCCCCTCGGCGGCCTACTCACCATCACCTCGCAGCCCGTGGACGGCGCGGAAATCACCATCGACGGCACCGCGTTCGGCACCACACCGGCCGATGACATCGAGCTCACGGCCGGTGAACACACGGTGGAGATTAGAGCCCCGCTCCACCTGCCCTACCTCACCACCATCATTTTCGAACCGGGCGATCCACCGCGAGAGCTGGCGGTCGAGCTGGTGCCGAACTGGGCACCGGTCACTGTGACCACCTCTCCCGCCGGCGCAACCGTTTCCCTGGAGGGAACCGTCCTCGGGTCGACGCCGCTCCAACACCGGGTGGAGGCCGGCGACCGGGTCCTCGAGATCCGGCGCCGGGGCTTCAAGCCCCAGTCCCGACACCTTCACGTGACCGCCGGAGAGACTGTTGACCTCGGGGTCGTTGAGCTCGTGCCCGAGGACGGCCGTCTCGCAGTCGCCTCCGATCCGACTGGCGCCTCTGTGACCGTCAACGGGGTCTTCCGAGGTACCACCCCGCTCGAGCTCGACCTCGCCCCCGGCGCCGAGCACGAGGTGAAGGTCTCGGCGGCCGGCCACGCCACCTTCACGACCGAGGTCGAGATCTCGCCTGGCCGGCGATCGGAGGTTCGGGCCGAGCTCGAAATACTGGTCGGCGAGGTCAGATTCACCTCTCTGCCGCCGCGAGCCGAGCTGTTGATCGATGGCGTACCGGCCGGCACCACCGGCCGGACCGTCGAGCTCGAAGCGCGCCCGCACCAGATCGAGGTCCGGCTCGAAGGCTACGTTCCGTTCCACACCATCCTTACCCCTGAGCCAGGCCTCCCCCAGACGGTGCAAGCCACGCTCAAAGAGGCTGGCTCGGCGGGTCTGCCCGCATCCGTCGAGAGCCCCAAGGGAGTGGAGCTGGTGCTGGTCGGACCCGGGCAGTTCACGATGGGCGCCGCCCGTCGCGAGCCCGGCCGTAGAGCCAATGAGGTTCTGCGTGAGGTCGAGATCACCGGCCCCTTCTACCTCTCCGTACAAGAGGTCACGAACAGAGAGTTCCGCGAGTTCCGGTCCGAGCACCGCTCCGGGTCGGTCGGCACCTTCAACCTGGAGATCGACCACCACCCAGTCGTCAACGTCACCTGGAACGACGCCGCAAAATACTGCAACTGGCTTTCCGCGCAAGCGGGTCTATCACCTGTCTACGTCGAGACACGTGGCGCCATGGTCGCCCGAATCCCGTTTCCGAATGGTTTCCGGCTGCCGACCGAGGCCGAGTGGGAGTGGGCCGCCCGGTTCCCAGACTCAGCCGACGCCCGCAAGTATGGCTGGGGAAACTCACTGCCGGTACCGGCCGACGCCGGCAACTACGGCGACTCGACGGGTGCATCAGTGCTCGGCGGCGCCATTCCGGGGTATAGCGACAACTACGGCGCGACAGCGCCGTCGGGGAGCTTTCCACCCAACTCCCTCGGCCTCTACAACCTCGGTGGCAACGTGTCGGAGTGGATGAACGACCTCTACGCCGTGACGCCGTCTCCACCAAATAAGGTCGCCCGCGACCCGACCGGACCGTCGGAGGGGGCGTACCATGTCATCAGAGGCGCGAGCTGGATGGACACCAACCTGACCGAGCTCAGGCTGAGCTACCGTGATTACGGCGACCGGGCCCGGCCCGATCTCGGTTTTCGCATAGCGCGCAGCGCGCAGTAATCGGAGGGGAGACATGAAACAGATCAAACGAAATCTTCTCGTCGCGGTCCTCGCAACCCTAGTGTTGGCGGCAGCGTTGACCGCGGGCTGGCTGACCGCCGATGCTGGTGCGCCACCGCAGGCGATCGCAGAGGCGCCGGAGTCAACCACCGAGGAACCTCTGCCCGATTTCCAACCGACCGAACGCCTCCCCGCCGACAGCGCGGCTGCGTTCCCGACCGACATCTGAGGCCGTGATGCGTCGCACTGATTCGGTGGACTTCTTGTACCAGCTGGCCTCGCTGGTGGTGGCCCTGATCATCGTCCACGCGTTCTACGTGACCGTGGTCCGACCCCGCGCAGACGTCTTCTCGGCCGAGCAGGCGGCCTTGATGGCAGCCGATCCCGAGTACGTCCAACAGCGATCGGTGTGGGTGATCGTGCGCGACTTTGAACAAGAGGCGTGCTTCGTGCTCATGCTGTGGGCGATGGCGATCATGGCGTCCAAGGGTTTGACAACCGCCCGTGAAAGCCGGCTCCTCGACACCGATCTAGTGCCGGTGGCGGACGGCGTTCGCATCCTGCCCGAGGACTCCCGCGAGTACGCACGACAAATCGAGGCTCTGCCTGCGAGTCAACAACGGCTGTTGCTGCCGCGGGTGGTATTGGCCGCGCTGCGACGATTCGGGGCAACAGGCAGCATCCAGGACGCATCCGACACCGCTCGCAGCACCGCCGAGACCGAGTCGGAGCGGCTCGACTCCGAGCTCTCAATGGTTCGTTACATCGCGTGGGCCATTCCATCAATCGGCTTCATAGGCACCGTGCGTGGTATCGGCGCGGCCCTCGGCCAGGCCCACCGTGCGGTCGAGGGCGATATCACTGGGGTGACCCGCAATCTCGGCATCGCATTCAACTCGACCTTTGTCGCCCTCCTGATCTCGATCGTCCTGATGTTCCTCCTCTACCAGCTGCAGCTGCGGCAGGAGCGCCTGGTCCTCGACACCGAGGCATACGTCGACACCCACCTTATCCGCCACCTCCAGGCAGGCGCCGCGTCGCCGGATCACCCGCACCGGGGTGCAACGAGCTGATCATCATGGAGCGAGCCGCACTCGAGTTGGTCGACTCCGGGCTCCAGTTCGTGAGCTCGCGGGGGCAGCTGTCGCAGCCGAGCCCCGGCCTCGCCTTGATCGATGGCAACGAGATCGCGGTGGGCCTCGATGCGGAATGCAGCGCCCGGCTCAATCCGCGACGTCTTCACAGCCGGTTCTGGCAGGAGCTCAGCACCGCTCCGCTCGGTCGCCCGTTTCCCGGTTATCTGCGCACGGCCGATCTCGCCCACGCCCATCTGAAGGCGGTGTGGGATGCGGTCGGCGGTAGCACGGAGGAGGTGATAATTGCGGTGCCCGGCATCTACTCCGGCGATCAGCTTGGGCTGCTCCTCGGCATCACCAGAGAGCTGGCGATCCCGGTGCGCGGTCTGATCGACGCGGCGGTCGCCGCAGCGGCTGATCGTGAGGTCGAGCCACACTGTCTTCACCTCGACCTCCACCTCCATCGCGCGGTCCTCACCGAGCTCGAACACGGAGAGGAGAACGTCCGCACAGCCGTCCACATGGATCCCCGGGTGGGGCTCCTCGGTCTCCGGGACATCTGGGCCCGGATCATCTCTCAGACCTTTGTACGAGCCACCCGCTTCGATCCCCTCCACCTCGCGGCCACGGAGCAGGTGCTCTACGCTCGGCTGACCGAACATCTCGAATCTCTGGCCGAACACGACTCGACCCAGGTACGCATTGCCTCGGGTGGTCGCCAACACGCCGTTAGGCTTGACCGCTCCCGCATTGTCGATGCCGCCCGATCCGCCTATGACATCCTGTCGTCACTAGTCTCGGACCACGAGCACCCCGACGGCACGACCCTGCTGCTCAGTCACCGCGCCGCCGCGCTTCCGGGGCTCGTCGACCATCTCCAGGAGCACTCAGATGTCACCGTCGTGGTCCTGCATCCTGCGGCCGCTGGCGGCGGTGCCCTCGCCCACGCAGACGGCATCCGGTCACCGGATTCGGCCCTCCCCTTCGTAACTCGTCTCCCCGGCTTCAACGTGAGGCCGCCGGGACCGCTCACGGTGCCGGTCACGCCCCCATCCGACGGTGAACGGCACGTGCCGACCCATCTCGTGATGGACGGCGTCGCCCACCGCATCGGGTCCGACCCGCTGATCTTCGGCCCCACCGGGGTGGAGAATGGAGCGGACATCGACCCGCACTCCGCGACCGTTCGTTACCTCGCCGGCCAAACGGTACTCGATGCCCCGGCCGAGGCCGGCGTCACCGTCAACGGCGAAAAGCTCGAGGGTAGGGCGACCCTGGCCCCCGGCGACCGGCTGCGTCTCGGCACGATCGATCAGGAGATCCTGGTCGTCTCCATGGCGGAGTGAGATGCGAGCCCGAAATCTCACACCAATTGGTCTGTCTTTTCTGGACGCCATGACGTGCGGTCTCGGAGCGGTGATCCTCCTCTTCATGATCATCAACGGCGCGGTGCGCGACCACACTGTCGAGGTCACCAGTGATCTCCAGGCCGAGGTCGATCGGCTTGAGACCGAGGTCCTGGAGGGACACCGCAACCTCGTGGAGCTCCGCAACGCGATCGACGAAACCGATGATGAACGCGCCCTGACCCAGGGGCTGGCTCTACGGTTAATCGAGATGCTGAAAAAGATCCATGTCGAACTCGCGACCTTTGACGCCTCGACCCTCGCCCGCCGGGAGCACATCAACCAGCTGCAGACAGACCTCCGATCACTGGAGGAGGACGCGCGCCGCCTTTCAGCATCGCTGCCGTCCGACGAGACGCCGGGCGACAGGGTTCGCGTCCACGTCGGTGATGGCGACCGCCAATACCTGACCGGCCTCAAGGTCGGCGGCAGCCGGATCCTGTTCCTCGTCGACTCGTCGGCGAGCATGCTCGGCAGCACCATCGTCAACATCATCCGCCGCCGGAACCTGCCTGATCGGGACAAGGTACGCGCGGCCAAGTGGCGGCAGACCCTGGCCACCGTCGACTGGCTGACGACCCAGATCCCGCGCGACAGCCGATTCCAGATCTACACCTTCAATACCGCTGCACGACCGGTGGTGCCGGACACCGCGGGGCAGTGGCTCGACGGCTCGGATCGCGAGGTGCTCGATGATGCGGTGCGGCGATCGAGGGAGCTCGTCCCCGCCGACGGCACCAGTCTCTTCTACGCTTTGACGGTGGCGTCCGAGCTCAACCCAAGGCCTGACAACATCATCCTCTTGACCGACGGCCTGCCGACGGTCGGCAAGAGCCCTGCGCGGGCCTCAACGATCTCCGCTCGGCAACGTTCGAAGCTTTTCAACCGCGCGATTGACCAGCTGCCGTCCGGGATCCCGGTCAACGTGATCCTCTTCCCGATGGAAGGCGACCCGTTGGCCGCCAGCGCCTTTTGGAAGCTGGCCATCAATACTCGCGGGTCCTTTTTGAGCCTGGCGGAGGATTGGCCGTGATACGCCGGAACAGAGAGTTCCAGGTCTTCTCACTGTCGTTTCTCGACGTCATCTC
>JAOZUP010000331.1 GCA_029938595.1 Thermoanaerobaculales bacterium
AGCCCGGGTGGTGGCGGGAGACTTCTACGACATCCTCCGGCACGCCGATGGCAGAGTCGACGTGGTGGTGGCCGACGTGGCCGGCAAGGGTTTTGCGGCCAGTCTCATCATGGCTTCGGTGAAGGCGATGCTGCCATTCGTCAATGCCGACGGCGGAGTCGCCGATTTGCTGGTCCGCCTCAACGGCCGGCTTGCGCTCGAACTCGGTCGTGGCGAGTTTGTCGCCCTGGCGGTGGCGCGCTACAGTCCGACCGAGCGGCTGGTGGAGTTGGCCAACGCCGGTGCACCGGATCCCTACCTGATGCGTCCCGGTCAGCCCCCACAGCCCCTGTCGGTGCCCGGTCCACGCCTGCCGCTTGGTGTTCGCGAGCAGGTCGCCTACGCCTCCCGCACGGTCGAGGTGACCGCCGATGACCGGCTTCTTCTGCTCTCGGACGGGCTGCCCGAGGCGCGCGACGCTGCCGGGGAGCCATTGGGTTACCAGGCTCTGGAGGCGATGCTCGGCAGAGAACCCACGACCGGATCGCCGTCTTCATGGCTGACCGGGCTCTTCGACAGGGTCCAGCGGCGCACCGCCCGCAGGCCAGAGGACGACTGGACCGCGGCGATGCTGGTGCCGCGCAAAGCCGAGGGGGTATCGTGATTCTCAACCTGTCGGAACTCTCCGACGAACCGCTGTACGCGCAGATCTCCCGCCAGATCCGGGCGAAGATCCTGTCGGAGGACCTTGCCGGTGGTGACGCGCTGCCCTCGATTCGCGGAATGGCCAAGGGACAGAGGGTGAGCGTCATTACCGTACAACGGGCGTACGAAGACCTCGAGCGCGAGGGGCTGCTGAGGTCCCGGCGCGGCAAGGGTTTCTGGGTGGCACCGTTACCCAGCGGAAGGAAGAACACGATGGCCGAGGAGCGGTTCGCCGATGCACTGAAGACGCTGGTGGGACACGCCGCCGCGGAGGGGCTGAGCAAGGCCGACATGCGGCGGATCCTCGACAAGCTACTGAGGAAAGGGGAGCACAGATGAACGGTCACCAGCCGCGGACCACTGCCGCCGCCCGCCTCAGCGGGTTGACCAAGCGATGGCCGGGGTTCCATCTCGGTCCGCTGGATCTGACCCTGGAGCCCGGCACCGTGCTCGCCCTGGTGGGACCCAACGGCGCCGGAAAGACGACAACTCTCAACTGCATGGCTGGCCTGATTGTGCCCGATGAGGGCGGCACCGAGGTGTTCGGCGCCGCCGTCCACCCGGATCGACCGGACTACCGGCGGGACGTGGGTTACGTCGGCGAGGAGAACGGATTCTTCCAGCGCTGGACCGCCGGCCGCAACCTGGACTTCATGGCCGAGCTTCTGCCCGGATGGTCGCAGGACCGCGCCCGCCGGCTCGTCGAACGTTTCGCGCTGCCCCTGGGAAAGCCAGTGAACAAGCTGTCGCGCGGCAACCGGACCAAGCTCGCCTTGGTGGCGGCCCTGGCACACGGGCCGCGACTGCTGCTGCTGGACGAACCCACGGCCGGCCTCGACCCGGTCGTGCGGGCGGAGGTGTTGGACGTGCTGTGGGAGATCACCGAGGACGGAGAGCACGCGGTGCTGTACTCCACCCACGTTTTGTCCGACATCAATCGCATTGCCGATGAGCTGGCCTTCCTCCGCGACGGTCAATTGGTGCTCCGCACCGGGAGAGAGGAGCTCAGCGAGCGCTGGCGGCGGGTGTCGTTCCGGCTGCAGGAGGAAGACGTCGAGCTTGAAGGCGTCGTCGAGCATCGCCGGGTGCGGGCCGAACACCAGGTGATCACCCGTGATGCGGCGGCCACGTTGCAGCGGCTCACCGAGCTGGGGGCGGAGGCGGTTGAGGTTTCGCGTATGAGCGTGGACGAGATCGCGGTCCAGATCCTCAAGGAGGGGCACCATGTGGCACGCGCTGAGAGCTGAGCTCGTCTACTTCCGGCCGTGGCTGCTCGGCGGTCTGGGCATCGCGGCCGGTGTCGGCGCACTGCTGATGGGGATCATCTGGTTCGTGCCCGATGCCGACGGCACACCGGGCTTCTTGCCGGAGATGTTTCTGATCATCGCCGGGATGGTGGTTTCCTTTATTGCTCAGAGCTACCGCTGGGAGGAACGTCGAGCCCGCCTGCTGCTGGCGGGACCTCTCACGCCTCGGCAGCTCGCAGGCGTGACAGTTCTTCTGCCGGCATGCCTGGTGGGCCTCGCCGCGCTTGCAGCGTTGGTCAAGTTCGGCCTGTTTGCTCTGGTCACCGGCAATTTCGAGCTCGCCAACCTCGGATTCATAGGCGCGTTTACCGGGGAATTCTTGGGATACGCGCAGATGGGGCCGCTTGCGCAGGAGGCGACGGCGGCCCGTCGTCAGGGCCGCGGCCGGGCTGCCGTCCTCGGCTGGACCGTGTTTGTCGGTGCGGTACTGGTGCTGGGGGCAACCATGGTGTTCCGCAATGCGATCCAAGGATACCTGGGGCAGCTCATGGTAGTGGTCACGGCCATGGCGGTCACCGTGTGGCTGTACGAGGGCCGAACCGACTTCACGCGGTGACCGGGACCCCTCCAAGAACGTGATGTAGATCGCCAAAATCATGGATGCGCCGGGTTTTGGTTCTCTCGTATACTAGAATAGTGTTGTACAGGAGCTTATCTGATGTGTGCGATGGAGTAGCTGATGAGGTAGTTGTCCGGTTGAGGTCTCTTTTTTCTATCAACGGTTCGTTGGAAAAGGGAAAAAACGGTGAGTAAAGGCTTCTCATTTGTCGAGGTCATCATTACAGTCGCGGTGATTGCGATGATTTCCATGATCTTCATCAGCCAGATCATCGGGGTTCAGGATGCTGCCACAACGGTCAGGTGTCTTGCGGATATGGAGGCATTCGCTGCTGAGGTCGATTCACTCGCACTCACAGGGCCAGCCCCCACCCAAAAACAGGTTGGTGATCATATCGACACGACCGGAAAGTACAAGAACTACTACTACATTCCGAACAACGCGGACAGCAACAGTGGTCATGGCAATGACCTTGACGGTTGCGACGAGGAGAATCCAGGGCAATCGTCCAAAAACAGACCGTGCATTCCGATGCGTTTCATTATCGTGTGCACCCACGCGACGCACGGAAATAACAGCGATGCGAAGTACTGCTTCAAGGTCGATGGGATGCCCCCGCAGATCGTGCCATACGAAGAGTTCCGGCACACCTATATTCAGGATGCACAGTGGTACCCTGTGAAAGACCCGGGCTTCCAGAAGTGGATCGGTTGGACGCCGAAGAAGTGAGGTGACTAGAACCTCATGGAGTGGCATCGTTCCATTTTCACGCCACTAACCCGCATATCTCACCGGGTGTCTACTGCGGACGGCGAATCGCGGCGTCCCGCCGTGCTTGTCGCAAATCGTGCTCCTCGACGTAGCGCTACTACGACTGCGTCGCCCGATTCACAACAAACCCAGCGGATACTTGCGCTTCGCCGCCCTCGCTCCGAAACCCGGTGAGATAAGCGGGCTAACGGCAGTCGCTGACGATTCGGCTCCCCAGCTTTCGCGAGCACGAGCACGAGTGCCACTGATCACAACCTAACAATTGGGTCGAGCGAAGACGGATGTTGGGAGGCTGTGATAAGTGACACCCATCACACCGATCTGGGTCTTGGTTCTCTCGTGTATTAAGATAGTGTTGTACGGGAGTGTTTTTAATGTGTGCGATTGGGTGGCTGATGAGGTGGTTGTTCGGTTGAGGTCTCTTTTTTCTATCAACGGTTCTTTGGAAAAGGGAAAAACGGTGAGTAAAGGCTTCTCATTAGTCGAGGTCATCATTACAGTCGCGGTGATTGGGATGATTTCGATGATCGTCATCAGCAAGATCATCGGGGTTCAGGATGCCGCGACCACGGTCAAGTGTCTTGCGGATATGGAGGCATTTGCTGCGGAGATCGATGCACTCTCACCCACAGGGCCGGCCCCCCTCCAACAGGAAGTTGCTGATCATATCGACTTCACCGGGAAGTTCGCGAACTACTATTACATTCCGAACAACGCGGACAGCAATGAGGGTCATGGTAACGACCTTGATGGGTGCGACGAGACGAATCCCGGCGCCTCCCTCCCTGGTCGAAACTGTATGCCGATGCGATTTATCATCGTGTGCACCCACACGACGCATGGAAATAACAGCGATGCGAAGTACTGCTTCAAGGTTGATGGGATGCCCCCACAGATCGTGGCATACGAAGAGTTCCGGCACACCTATCTTCAGGATGCACAGTGGTACCCTGGTCCAGATCCGGGTTTTGACGCTTGGATCGGTTGGACGCCGAAGAAGTGAGGAGGCTGGAGCCTCATACAACGGCATCGTTTCCTTTGCGCGCCACTACCGGCATTTATTTACGATCCGGCTCTCCAACTTTCGAGCATTGTTGATGGTGTCGTAAAAGCCGTCGATGTACTTCAACGCGCGTTTCCGAGCCTGCGGGTTTGGGAGCGCGTTTTCGTTCAACAGGTCCTCAATCTCCTGTCGTTTCTCGTTGAAAACGCCGATGGCAGCGGAAAGCTCGTCGTTGTGGCTGCAATAGCCGCGGTACACCCTTTGAGTGACCCGCTGGATTTTCAGGCGTTCATCGGGTGCGGCGTAGGGTGCGTCGACGAGACCCGCCTGGTCGAAATCGAATGGGAGCAGCGTGTTGTGCTTGTCGCCCTCCGCACCGAGAACCGCCATATTGTGGCAGCACGGCTGACCGGCCGAGCTCGACAGCGCCGACCAATCGGTGTTTCCCACCATGAACTGA
>JAOZUP010000332.1 GCA_029938595.1 Thermoanaerobaculales bacterium
GCATCGAGCAGCACCAGGAGGAGGGCTTGATTCCGGCATTCGACGCCCGTCCGGTTGCGATCGCGCTCAACCGGCTCGATGCGGCGGTGCTGATCCATGCCTTCGGTCGTCCTCCGCGAGGCGACCCGGAACCCGTGCGCGAGGCGCTCACCCGGATCTGGTCATCGACATCGCGCCGACGGTCCTCGAGGCCACGGGATTGCCGGAACCCAAGGTCGTCAACGGCACGCCGCAGACGCCCATCGAGGGCACGAGCCTGGCCTATACCTTTGACGATGGCGACGCCGCCGAGCGCCACACCATCCAGTACTTCGAGATGTTCGGCAACCGGGCCATCTACAACAACGGCTGGTTTGCCCGCACTATCCATCGGGCCCCGTGGCAGACGGGCAAACAGAAGCCGCTCGAGTCGGACGTCTGGGAGCTCTACTACGTGCCGAGGGACTTCAGCCTGGCCGACGACCTGTCCGCCCAGTACCCCGAGAAGCTGAAGGAGATGCAGGATCTCTTCATGTGGCAGGCGGAGATCTACCACGTCCTTCCGATCGACGACCGGAAGAGAGTGTCGGCATGTCGATCCCGGAACTCACCGACCCCATGCTCGAGCTCGGAAGCGTGTCGGCCATCAACCTCGATGGCGGGGGATCGACCACCATGGTCATCGAGGGACGGACGGTGAATCGCCCCTCGAGTTCCGGAGGCGACCGGCGGAATGCTGATGCCGTCTTGCTCTTTCCAAGGCGACCCTAGCTACGAAACCCGTTGAGATAAGCGGGTTAACCCTCCTCCATCGCCAGCATCTCGATGCGCTCCACGCCGATGTTCAATCCGTTACTGATATCGCTGCACCGCAACTGTTCGACGAGCGACGAGAGTCGACCGTCGGAGTACGCAGCGACGGCAACCTCGGCGAGTCGGTCAGGCGTGGCCGAGATGCACAGACCGCGCTGTTCGAAGGCCTCAATTCGCAGCGGCTGGTCCAGGGCAGTCGGAGCTGAAACCGTCGGCACCCGATTTGCGATGGCCTGTTGGAGCAAATCACCGCCGCCAACCAATGCGAACTGAGCAGCGGACAGGAGTCCGGCAAGCTCGTGGCCAGGCAGTGATCTATGCACCTGCAATTGGCAGCTTGCGGGCAACTCGCCCGTGAAGTTACCGCCCGTGACCACCACGCCTCGGATGTCGAGCTCTTCGGCGACATCCCGGGCCGCGTCGGCGAAAACTGCACCGCTCTGACGCCCCTGGACCATTTTCCCCCCACCTCCCGGGCAGCACACGAAAAACGGCTGGTCGGGGGCATGCGTGGGTAGTGTGGCCTCGGGAAAGACCGGCCCGAGGAAGATCGGTGCTGGTTTTCCCAACATTCGCAGCTTGAGCCGTTCGACGGCCGTCAGGCCGCCACAGATGAAGTGCGGCTGAAGGATCCAGTGATCATCGGTGTAGCGCAAGCGGCTGATTCGGAACCCCCTCCGGCGCTTTCGCGAGTGGTTGCTGATGAAGACCGTTCGCGCTCCGAGCCGGCTGGCAAGGCGCAGGCTGCGTCGTCTCCCGGCACAGTCGAAAATGACGACGCTCGGCCTGAACTCGTCAAGGATGACGGCGACCTCGTTTGGGACCATGGTCGGAGACCGCGTGGTGCGAAAAATCGGTAATGGTCCCTCGTCGATATAGGGCGCTGTCTCCGCGACGACCAACCGGACGTCCCAGCCAGGGTGTCGCGCGACCAACGACTGGGCCAGGAAGAGGGACCTCTGGTATTCGCCGATTCCGAAGGGCCCGGAGACCGGCACGAAGAGAATTCTTCTGACGGTGTCGTCGTCCGGTTGCGATTGCAATACGCTACTCATTGGCTCGGGCATAATGTAGCAGTATTGGTGCACGGATACGGCCGACACGGGGATCTCGGAGGTGCTATTGAAAGAGGCGGAGCGCCTCGACATGGAGAGCTTCCTGGCGGAGTTGAAGGCCGAGCGGCAGCCCATCCTGTTCGTACCCAATTCCGGCAACGCCGGCGACGCGCTGATTGGTCACGCCACGTTTCAGCTCTTCAACCGGCTCGATCTCGACTACGAATGCCTGGTCGACTACAGACAATTCGATCCGTCGGGACGCGTCGTGGTTTGCGCGGGCGGCGGGAATTTCGTCCCGTTGTACCACGGTACGGAGCGTGTATTGCGCTGGGCCGGCGGACGCGCCAGACGCGTGATCCTGCTCCCGCACACGATTCGGGGCAACGATGAGCTGCTCGCAGATCTCGGCCCCGAGGTGGACCTGATCTGTCGTGAGGCAGTCTCGTATCGCCATGTCAGCGGCACCGTGCGTGCCGCGCACTGTCACCTGGCCGATGACATGGCATTTTCGCTCGACGTGCAGAACATACTCTCCAACGGACCGGCACCGATCTCCCTGCTGTCTCTGTACGGACGGAAGCTGAGCTACCGGCTCTTCAATCCTTCGCGGATCAAGACTGTGCCCTCACCCCGGAAGATCCGCCGGGGCGGGCGCCTACTGGCTGCCAGGCGTACCGCACTTGCACCTGGCGGCACGCCGACGGGCGTGCTCCACGCCTTTCGCACCGATGTCGAGAAGACCGCAGCTCCCGTGCCCACGGACAATCTTGATCTGGCCAAGGAGTTTTCACACGGAACGAAGAGCCCCCTCGTCTGCCACACCGGGTCGTTTCACATGTTGCGCTACCTCGACACCTTCGAAGAGGTGCAAACCAACCGGCTTCACGTCTCAATCGGCGCGGCCCTGCTCGGTAAGCGCGTGAAGTTTTGGCCCAACTCCTACTTCAAGAACCAGGCGGTCTATGAGTTCTCGATGCGTGATCGTTTCTCCAAGGTCGAATGGGTCGAAGCGGATCGTGAAATTCCGGCTCATCCTGCATGATTCGGAACTGAGATGTGACAGTGGAACCAATGCGTCTCATCATGTCAGACGGGCACGCGAGAAGGGACTCGGAGCCGCTGATCGCCCACATCGCCGCCCACCTCGGTAGATTCGGCATTGAAGTCGAGCGTGTCCGGGTCCGAAGACAGCCTCGGTTACCCTATGAAGAGTACGCGGCACTTATCGCGAACGCCGAGTTCCCATTCGAACTGCGGAGCCGACTCGACTGCTTCGGAAAAACACTCACGAATATGCCATCTCGCCCCGAGACACTCGAGTGGCTCAGCGAAGCCGGTCTCCCCGTGATGCGCTGGAGTCTGGCCAGGGACCACCTCGAGTTGGATCACCTCTTCGATGTGTGGCAGACCGATTTGATCCTGATCAAACGCTCAGACACCTATGGCGGGACATCGGTCACGTTGTTCACACGAGAGCGTGCGAAAGAGATCCAGTGGAACCCATCGAGAGACCTGTTCTGCCCCGAGGTCAACCCGGATGACGGCGATATCTACAAGCTCGAGATGTTCGGACGCAATGTACTCCTGGGATGGTTGTCGCGGGCACCGTCTGCCCGGACCCTGATGAACGACGGCCGATTGAATGGCATCTTCGGTGCCTACGGCCGGCGCGAGCTATTCGATTGGCCCGAGGCGGTTTTACTGCCGGCACGCAGGTTTGGTGACGTTGCACGGGAACAGGGCTTCGGACACATCAGCCTGGATCTCATGCGCAATCCCCACGGGGATTTCGAGGTCATCGAAGTCAATCTGGGCAATGTCGCTGTGTGGTGGACCACTCAGTTCCGATCATTTCGACGACGCTATGCTCGCGCCGTTCATCAGTTGCTGATCGAGCGGCATGGCGCCTCACCGAACGTCGCCGGTGTATCCATCCGGCTCAGATACAAGCTATCCGGACTGACCCGACAGCCGAAGTTGCTCGTGCGCGAGGTGCAGGGCGCGTGGTCACGTTGGCGTAACACGAGGGATCTCGAGAATCGGTACGCCGCGCCGACGCCGACGAAGCGCCGTTGACCGCCTTTCAAGAACCGTTGCTCTCCTGCTCCGGGTCAGGCATCTGTTCGGGCCAGAAACGTCGAATGTGATCGAGGATGCAGTCGACATAAGCCGTCTGTCCGCTGAACACCTCATCTGGTAACCCCACCGGTCGCACCCACTGGATGTTCATTTCAACCAGCAGTGGGCCATCCGGCGTGATCGCCACGTCCCAACCTACTGTGGGAAACAAGGGAAATGCCGTGGCATGTGCTTTCTTGCAAAGCTCAAGACTCTCCTGAAAGTATGGAAGTTTGACTCCCACGACCCTGTTGCCGGTCGTCGGGTGATCGGTAAACCGGTCAAATGTGCCGAATTTTCCGCCTGTCTCCAGGCATCCCGTATCCAGCGCAACCGGATAGGCAACAGAGCCCGAATACATGTTGTCCACGGCTGCATCGTTTGTCGGCATCCTGACAAAGGCGAAAGGCAAGACCACAATTTTGCCATCGGGAAAGCGACAGGTGGGCACCCGCAAGCTGCACAAGGTGTCGGTTCCGGTCAGGGTGCGGATCACCTCATGATTGAATATTCTCCTCTGGAGCAGGTATGGGCCCTGCAGTGATTGGGTCTTGAGTTCGTTGAAGACTCCCTCGATCGTGCGTGGCTCACCATCTTCCCCGCAAAACTGCGGGTTCTCGCCTACCCCGCCGCTGAGGGGAGTCCATCGGGTGAACACCCCGTTGCCCTCCGCCATATCGACAGGTTTACTGATCAACGGCTCATCGGGCACCGCTGCCTGGTATGTTTGCTTGCCGTCATCAAAGACCGCGTACACAGGAACGGTCGGCAGACCGTGTGTTTCGCACAGCCGATGGAATTCGG
>JAOZUP010000038.1:0-2511 GCA_029938595.1 Thermoanaerobaculales bacterium
ACTTCGCCCCAGCCGCTCGATGCGGAAGCGGAGGACATTCCCCTCGATATCGTGTTTGAGGACAGCGATCTGCTGCTGGTCAACAAACCGGCTGGGCTTGTCATTCATCCCGCGGCCGGCAATCCCACCGGCACCCTCGTCAACGCCCTTCTCCACCACTGCTCCGACCTTTCCGGCATCGGGGGTGTCGAACGGCCCGGGATCGTCCACCGGCTCGACAAGGACACCACCGGCTTGCTGGTGGTGGCCAAGTCGGATCGGGCCCACCTCGGTCTCTCCATCGCATTCCGAAACCGGAAGGTCCACAAGACCTACCTGGCAGTGTGCTACGGAGTTCCCGGAGAACCGGATGGTGTCGTGGATGCGCCGATCGACCGCAATCCCCGGGAGCGCCAGCGCATGGCGGTGGTCGCCGGGGGGCGGCCGGCACGGACTCTCTACCACGTTGACGAACAGTTCGCTGGCGCCTCGCTGATCAGCTGCCGCCCGGTCACCGGTCGTACCCACCAGATCCGGGTGCACATGGCGCATGTCGGCCACGCAATTGTCGGTGACCCCCTCTATGGGGGGCGTCAGTGGCGAAACGTGTCCGACCCGCCCTCCCAGGCGGCCTGCCGAAGCTTTCCGCGACAGGCCTTGCACGCCTGGCGGTTGGGGTTCACCCACCCCGTCACTCACGAGGAGGTCACCTTCGAGGCGCCGCTGCCCGACGATTTCGAGGAGCTGGTGACCACCCTGCGTGCAGGAGCGCCTTGATCTCACTACTGGCGGGTCAAGAATCGCAATCGCTATCGGAATCGCTATCGCTATCGAGGTGGACGCTGTCAATCTGAGGTTTCGATACCGATAGCGATTCCGATAGCGATTGCGACAGTCCATGCTTTGCGGCGCGCATCCGGTCGGCAAGCATTTTTGGCACTCGCGGGTCTTCGAGCGCTGCTTCGAGATCCTCCCTGGTGTCGACGTCTCTGAGCTCCTCGAGCTCGGTCCACGCAGCTCCGATCCCGGCCAGCCGCCGTCTCGTCGTTTCCAGCGTGTCGTGGCTCGACCACGGGATGTCCGAGAATAAATCCACGCCCGGGCGCCGCTGCGCCACCAACCAGTAGCCGCCGTCGACCGCCGGCCCAAGCACTACGTCGTTTTCGGCCAGCGCATCCGCGGCCGCCTGGAGATGCTCCGGCGTTATCAGGGGACAGTCGGATCCGATGATGATCACTCGCTCCTCGCCCTCGGAGAAACGCCGGTCGAAGGCATCGACCATGCGGTCGCCCAGATCGCCCGTTCCCTGGACCTCGATAGTGCACTCAATCCCCAGCCCCCACTCGGAGGAAGGCGCTGCGGCCAACGAGAGAACCACCCCCGCTCCGCTTTCGACGGCTGCCTCCAGAGTGTGCTCCAGGGTGATCGCATAAACCCGCGCCGCCGCCGCCCCGCCAATACCGGCTGCCAACCTGGTTTTCACCTCGCCTGCAGCCGGTTCCCGACCGAACACCACCACACAGGGTCGAGTCCGGGTCATCTCACCTCCCCGTACCAGCGACTCAGCGTGCTGGGCGAGACGCCCAGGCGAAACAAGGTCGGAAAAGTGGCGAGGGCCATCCCCGTTCGCACCGCATGACCCTCAGCGCGGCGCGCGGTCGTACGCACCTCAAGCGGCAGCCGTCGGATTTTTCCGAGACGGCGGCAGCTTCGAGCAAGCGCGACGTCCTCCATCAGCGGAATCTCCTGGAAACCACCCACCCGATCGAAGACCTCGCGCCGCAGCCCGAATCCCTGGTCCCCGTACGGCAGACCGAGACCGAATGATCGTAGATCGAAGACCCGCAGCCACCGGCGATACAACAGCGATCTCCGGCGGCCGCCCGAGGGTTCGGTGTGCAGCCGGAAACAGGCCAGCGCCGTCACCTCGTCGACGAGTGCCGTTCGCAGGGCCGGCAGCCATCCGTCCGGCAGCCGGCAATCGGCGTGCAGGAAGAGCAGCTGCCCGGCAACCGCCGACTGCGCTCCGAGGTTGAGCTGAGGCCCGCGACCCCTCGCGCCGTCCACCACCCGTGCCCCGGCCGCGGAGGCCAGCTCGCACGTTCGGTCGATACTCCCGCCGTCAGATACCACGATCTCGACTCCGGGGCGCTTCCCCACCGCTTCGAGGCAGGTCCTGATCGTGCGCTCCTCATTGAGAGTCGGGATGACTACCGCTATTTCCAAATCGCCTCCAGCATGATTTTGGGAGATACATCCCACTGCATATAGTCTATGATGCCCGCCCATGGAACGAATCGCAGCGCTTGCCGACATCCCGTCAGACGGAATTCGCTTCACCTACAAGGACGGTCCGTTCGAGGAGGAAGGCATTCTCCTCAAGCTGACCGGCGGCGAGGTGCGGGCCTACAAGAACGAATGCCGTCACCTGCCGATGCGCCTTGACGACCGCGATCCGGGCGATCTTTGGGATCCCTCCAATCGCTACTTGGTGTGCAACTCCCACGGTGCGAGGTATCAACCGAGTGATGG
>JAOZUP010000038.1:2611-16545 GCA_029938595.1 Thermoanaerobaculales bacterium
GTGATCGGGTAGGCGGTGTCCTTGGCCCGCCTGGGGTCGAACGGCCGAATCTCCACGTCTCCGGACAGGGCGTGCTCCAGCTCCCCGAAGCTCGACAGAAGACCGGCGCCGTAGGCTCGGAGGTCGCCGTCCTCGAACAAAACGCCGTACTCAATGGTGAACCAGTACAACGTCGCCAGCTTCTCCACCTGCTCGTCGTCAGCGGATAGCGAACCCTCACCAATCTTCTGAGACAAATCGGCGAACTCCGGGATGGCGAGCATCGGCGCGTGTCCCATGAGCTCGTGCACAACGTCGGGTTCCGGGGTGTAGAGGGGCTGCGAGTGGTGTCTGATGTACTGGGTCGCGCAGAATACGCGGCGCGACAGTGCACCAAGGAACTCGCGCGCGGAGACCAGACCCGCCACAGCTTGCAGGCTGAAGCCCGTCCGGTTGGTCAGGAATTGGCTGACGTCAGCGAGTTGGGGAACCGCGTTCGCGGAATAACCGATGTCTCCGGCCACGCCCAGGAACTCGCAGCAGGCGTGGGTGGGATAGAGGGCCGTGAGCTTGTTGAAGACGGTAGCCCAGGTGCCGCGCTCACTTTCGGTGTACTCGACCTGCTGCGGGAGCCGCCCCGAATCGAGCGGCGGCGCCAGGCGCGCAATTTCGTCCCGCCGCTTCCTGTAGTCCGGATCGTTGAATCCGGGATGATCCGCTTCGAGTTCAATGATGTGCTCCGGCATAGGTCTCCTCTCGGGCAACTATGTCACGCCCCGGAAGGAACCACCAAGCCGCAGGCACTTGGCTACCGGGATGCAAGAGATGCAAGATACCGGATACCAGATGCCAGATGCCGGATCAAGTTGCGGCATCTGGTATCTGCGATCTGGTATCTGGCATCCTGTATCCGGGTGACGTTTCGGTTAATCTTCAGGCTGGAGGATCGTCTCATGGTTGACGACACGAAAGAGGAGGCCCGCGTGCCGACTGCTCTCGCCAATTCCGAAGAACACGAAACCATGGGGTGGCTCGAAATGATCTACCGTGAGAACGCTAAGATCGTCCTCCAGGCTGCGTACCGGGTGACCGGAAACGCCGAGGATGCTGAGGACGTGCTGCAGACAGTCTTCACCCGGCTGGCCCGCCGCACTGAACAGCCTGATTTTTCGACCGGCTCCCGCGCGTACCTCCGCCGGGCCGCGACCAACGCGGCGCTCGACATCGTCCAGTCGCGACGCGTCAAGGATGGGGTTTCGCTGGAGATCGCTGGAACAGCCGCAAATCGCGACCCCGCCCCGGAACCGGATCGGCGGCACCTCGGGCGCGAGCTTCACGATCAACTGCGCAGCGCCCTGACCAGGATCAGCCGGCGCGGCGCCGAGATCTTCGCCCTGCGCTACTTCGAAGACCTCGACAACACCGAGATCGCCGAGATGCTCGGCACCTCGACCAACACCGTGGCGGTGACTCTTCACCGCGCCCGCGCTCGTCTCAAGGAGGAGATGAGCCCATTTTTGGGAGGACTCCAATGACCGATCGCAAGAACGACCCAGATCGCTTGATCGACCTCGCAGCGGCCGAGATTCGCAACGACCGGCTGGACGAAATCTGCGAACGCCAGGCTACCGATCGCGTGTGGAATAAGCTCTCCACCGAAGTCGAAGGACATCATCCGCTGACCGGTTGCGACGACTTCCAGGCCGAGATCCCGGCGTACGTGGCCGGCACTCTGCCGGAAGCGCGAGCCCTCCTGATCGGTGACCACACCCGGGAGTGCGTTCCCTGCCGGCGCGTCCTGATGGCGGTGCGGAGCGGCGAGACGCCAAAGACTCGAACGGGTGGGGTGAAAACCCGGTCTCTCTCCCAAAGCACACTTCTCCGGGTTGCGGCCGCAGTGTTCCTCGTCTTCGGTGGTTTCGCCGCCGTCCGCCTTGTCGGGGATCTCGCGGCCGATCGCAACCTGCGCGCATCCGTGCAGGTCGTGGCCGGTTCGCTACAGAGAGTGGACGGCAACACCAGCGCTGCCCTCACAGCGGGACACACGATCTCCTCGGGCCAGATCGTTCGCACCGCCAAGGATTCGGGCGCGTTCTTCCAGCTTGCAGACGGCACTATCGTCGAGATGAACGAGCGCACCCAGCTCGAGCTCCGTGCCTCGCGCCGCGGCACAACCATCGACCTCGCTCGGGGGAACATCATCGTCCACGCCGCCGACCAGCACGACGGACGTCTCTTCGTCACCACCAACGACTGCCGGGTGGCGGTCAAGGGGACCATCTTCGCGGTCGACAGCGGCCTCAAGGGCTCCCGCATCTCGGTGATCGAGGGAGAGGTCGAGGTCCGTGAGGGTTCGGTCAGCGCTCTTCTCTATCCCGGAGACCAGATCACGACGGGTGACCGGTTGCGGCGGGTGCCGCTCGAGGACGAGATCTCATGGAGCCGGGACGCTGCCAAGCACAAACTCCTCTTGCGCGAGCTCCATCAGCTGCGTCGGGTGGTGGCGGAGGCCGTCGACCATCATCCGCCGCGCACTTCGACCACCCTCCTTGATCTGGCACCCAACGACACGATGGTCTACGCCGCGATGCCAAACCTCACCGGTGATCTGGATGCCGCACGAACTGCCTTCTACGACCGCCTGCATGACAGCGAGGTGCTGAGCGAGTGGTGGCGCGACCAGGTAGCGGCGAACGGCATCGACGTCCAGATCGACGAGCTCCTGGATCGCCTGCAACCCCTTGGTGAGGCGATCGGCGCCGAAGCCGTCGTCACGGTGCCGGCATCGATGGTCCACCAAGTGGGTACGCCCCTCTTCATGGCCGAGCTCGACGATCCAGTGACCTTCCACGAGCTCATGATGACGGTGATCGAAGAGGCCAACGCCGAGTCTGGCGACCACGCAGTGGCCGTCCTGATCGACGATCCAGGGACGGCATCGCCCGGGGAGGCCGAGGTGCTCCTGTGGGTGGAGGGCAACCTCTTCGCAGCGACTGGAGATATCGAGGTGCTGCGAAACCTCGCGCAGCGGGTGGACGACCCCGGCGCCAGAGGTTTCATCGGGAGCACGCTCCATTCCCGTCTCGCGGATGCGTATGGCAATGGAGTCTCCTGGCTCCTTGGAATTGACCTCGCCGGGGCCATCGCCGAGGCCGCGGTCGAGATGAACACCGAGGAGGCGGAAGCCCTGCGGAGCATGGGTTTCCTCGATGCTGAGACTCTGGTGGTCGAAAGGCACCGCGACGGCGAGTGGTATGCGACCAACGCCGAGGTGCAGTTCTCCGGCCCGCGGCGCGGTGTCATGGCGTGGCTCGCCGAGCCCGCCCCCATGGGCAGCCTCGATTTCGTGTCGCCGAGCGCCTACATAGCCGCCTCTGCGGTGACCAAAGATGCCGCCTTGATGTTCGACGATCTGCTGGATCTGGTCTCGGCCCAGGACGCGGAGGCCTTCAACCAGCTGAGGAACCTCGAGGGGTTGCTCGGCATCGATTTGCGGAATGATTTGGCCGGGTCCTTTGGCGGCGAGGCCACCTTTGCCCTCGACGGTCCCGTGCTCCCGATTCCCTCGTGGAAGCTGATCATCGAGGTCTACGATCCCGCAACCTTCGTGCACTCTCTCGAGCGGGCTCTGGTCCTCGCCAATGTCCGGCTGCGGGCTGAGAACCAGGCCGAGGTGCGCCTCGACGCCCGGTCGGCCGGCGGCCGCACGTACTACACCCTGACGCGCGAGGGCCTCGACGGCACGATGGTATTCACCAACGTGGACGGCTACCTGGTGTTGGCGCCGAGCCGCGCCCTCATCGAGCAGGCGATCGACTACCGCGCCTCCGGCGTCACCCTTCCCGCTTCCAGTGCATTCCGCGCCTTGCTGCCCGCCAACGGCTACACCGACTGCTCGGCCCTGGTCTACCGCGATCTCGACGCGCTGATCGGCGCCGTGCCGGAGGAGATGCTCGGCGAGCTCGGGTTTGCCGAAGCCCTGAGCGATGGTCTCGGCAAGGGTCTGGTCTGCGTCTTCGGCGAAGTAGACCGGGTGACAGCGTCCGCCACCGGCGGCAGCCTCGTGGGGCTGGCATCGACTCTCGGGATTGCCGGTGCCGCCCACGCCGAGAAGCGCGCGATCGAGGTGATCGAAGAAATCGAGGAGATCGAAGAGACAGCCCACTCTTCTCACCGGGTTTCATAGCGAGGGCGGCGAAGAGTAGTCAGATGTTGGGTTTTTCGCGAATCGGGCGACGCAGGCGTAGTCGCACTGCGGTGAGGAGCACGATTTGCGAAAAGCACGATAGATGGCTGCTATTCGCCGTCCGCAGTAGAAACCCGGTGAGAAGTGCGGGCTAATGGCTGTATCATCGCGGGGATGAGTCAGCCAGAATCCTCTTCACCGGCGGCAATCGAGCTTGACGGGCTCACCGTCAACCTTGGCGGCCGACCAATTCTGGTGGATCTGCGCGCCTCCCTCCGGGGGCGCGCGATCGGTCTCCTCGGTCCCAACGGCGCCGGCAAGACGACTCTCCTGCGGACGTTACTCGGCTTCTTCCCGCCGACTGCCGGGAGCGCAGAGGTGCTGGGCTTTTCTCTTGCAAACGAGGGCAAGCAGCTCCGCGCCCAAATCGGCTACATGCCCGAGAACGACGCCTACGTGGCTGGCATGACCGCGGTCCACTTCGTGCGGCTGATGGCCGAGCTCAGCGGGCTGCCGCCCGAGCCCGCCCTCGAACGGGCGCACGAGACCCTGTTCTACGTCGGCCTCGGCGAGGCGCGCTACCGCAAACTCGGGACCTTCTCCACCGGGATGAAGCAGATGGTCAAGCTGGCGCAGGCTCTCGTGCACGGCCCGCGGCTGCTTATGCTCGACGAGCCGACCAATGGCCTCGACCCGCCGGCCCGCAAGCGCATGCTCGAGCTGGTGACCGACATCCGCGACCGCGGCGAAGCCTACATCGTCCTCTCATCCCACCTCCTGCGCGACGTGGAGATGGTGTGCGACGAGGTGATGATTCTCAAGAACGGCCGCATCGCCGCCACCTGCGACCTCGAGGCTGAGAGAAAGGCCAACCGTTCGTTTGTCGAGCTCGAGCTCCAGGCTTCCAGCGACCAATTTGCCCGCGAGCTGACCGAGCTGGGCTGTGAGCTTGCCGTGCACGAGACCGGGCGGATGAAGCTGGTGCTGCCGAAGGGGCGAACCGTCCGCGACCTCTACACCGTAGCCGACCGGCTCGGTGTCGGCATCCGCCACCTCGATCTCAAGCGAGACTCGCTGCAGGACATCTTCCTGCGCGCCATGGAGGACGACAATGGCGGTGTATGAGCGCACCTGGCGCCGCTACCAGGGCGAGCTCACGTCGTTGCGCCGGCGGTGGCTGGTGGTGACCCGGTACGCGCTTTCCGACACCTTTGCCTCGAGGATCTTCACCGCGTTCTACGCCGTCTGCTTCCTGCCCTCGGTGGTCGGGCTGTTCTTCATCTACCTCAGCCACAACGCGTCACTCCTCCAGCAGCTCGGCATGCCTGCAGACGTGATGAGCATCCTGACGGAGAAGTTCTTCATGATTCTCTTCTTGTGGCAGGCGGTACCCGCATTCCTGGTGGCGGTCATCGTGTCGCCGAGCCTGATTGCCGCCGATCTCTCAAACAACGCCCTCCCGCTCTACCTCGCTCGTCCCATCGATCAGCGAGAGTACGTCCTCGGCAAGATGGCGGTGCTCGCGATCCTTCTCTCCCCGATGACCTGGATCATGGGTCTCCTGATCTTCGGCCTCCAGGCGTACCTCGAGGGCGGTGGTTGGTGGCTTCAGAACTACCGGATCGGCCTCGCATACCTGGTGGGTCATCTCGCGTGGATCGTCGTGATCTCCATGCTCACGTTGGCGATCTCGGCCTGGGTGCGCTTTAAACCGGTGGCCAGGGGTGCGCTCTTCGGCATCATCTTCATCCTCGCCGGCTTCGCCCAGGCAATGAACGAAGTCACCGGCACCTCGTGGGGCGATCTCCTGAACCTCGTCCGCGCCATCAACAGCGTGGTCATGTCGCTCTTCGGCGCGCCGACCCCGTCCGGCCTCCCAGTGCTCTTCAACTGGTTGACGCTTGCAGCCGCCACCGCTCTCAGCATCTGGCTCATCAACCGTAAGCTCCGCCCCCACGAGGTCGTGCGATGAGGTCGGACCGCATCGTCTTCACCGATGTCTCGAAGTTCTACGGCGAGGTCCTGGGGGTCAACAAGGTCAACCTCGAGGTCCGACCGGGTTTGACCGGACTCGTCGGCCCCAACGGTTCCGGCAAGAGCACGCTCATGCACCTCATGACCGGTCTTCTGAGGCCCAGCCGGGGGAAGATCTCGGTGCTCGGAATCGCCCCAGACCGCCCCGAAGAGCTCTTCCGGATTATTGGTTACTGCACGCAGTACGACAGCTTCCCGAACGGCGCCACCGGAATCGGATTCCTCCGCTATGCACTGTCGCTGCACGGGTACTCGAAGGCCGAGATCGACGAGCGGGCATGGGCAGCCATCGAGCGTGTGGGACTCACGGACGCCGCCCGCCGCCGGATTGCCGGGTACTCGAAGGGAATGCGCCAGCGTATCAAGCTCGCCCACGCCCACTGCCACGACCCGCAGGTTTTGGTGCTCGACGAGCCGCTCAACGGCCTCGACCCCATGGGGCGGGCCGAGATGATTGACCTCTTCACCGAGCTTGCACGCGAAGGCCGGCACGTGATCGTCTCCAGCCACATCCTGCACGAGGTGGACCTGATTTCGGACGGCGTCATCATGATTCACGGCGGGGCCATCGTTGCCGAGGGTGAGATCCGCGAGGTGCGCGGCGAGATCACCTCGCACCCGATCCAGGTCCTCATCCGCTGCGACAAACCGCACGTGGTGGCATCGGAAGTATTCCGCCTCGAGCACGTGGTCGAGGCACGCATTCTCGAGGACGAGGGGCTGTTGGTGCGCACCCGCGACGCCGACGCCTTTTTCACCGAGGTCAACCGGATCGTCCTCGCCGCCGACGTCGTCGTGGAGACGGTGGCGCCGGCCGATGAGAGCGTGCACGCGGTCTATGACTATCTGATCGGCGAAGGCGTGGGGGGAGGGAGCGCATGACTGCCGGCCCCCCCACCGAGGCTCGTGTGTGGCGCAGCCAGATATGGACCATCGCCAAATCGGAGGTCCGCCGCACACTCTTCAGCCGCCGCTCGTTCGCAGTCTACCTCCTCGTGGCCATGCCGCTCGCGCTGATGTTGCTGCGGGCGATATTTATGCCCGACACCCTGCGCGTCAACGCTCCGGACGCCACTACCGAGTTCGCGGAGGTCTTTCACTTTTTCCTCCTCCGTTTCGTGGTCTTCTTCGCCAACGCCATGATCTTCGTCCGCCTCTTCCGGGGCGAAATCCTCGAGAAATCTCTTCACTACACCTTGCTCGCCCCGATTCGCCGGGACGTGCTGGTGTTGGGGAAGTATCTGGGGGGCGTGTTGTCGGCGGTCCTGCTCCTCGTCCCAGCCACCACCCTCACCTACCTGCTGGTGTACCTACCTCACGGACGCGCAGGTCTTTCGCTGATGTCATCGGCCGCCGGTGTCAGCAGCCTCCTGGCATACCTGGTCATCGTGGTGCTGGCCTGCTTCGCCTATGGCGCCCTCTTCATGCTCGCCGGCCTCTACTTCAAGAACCCGATGGTTCCGGCCTTGATCTTCCTCGGTTGGGAGACGTTGACTCCGTTCCTGCCGGCCCTCCTCAAGTCGCTGAGCTTCGTCCACTACCTGGTGTCCTTCGCACCGGTTCCGGTGAGCCTCGGCGCTTTCGCCCTGCTCGCGCGGCCGGTCGCGTGGTGGGTCGCGCTGCTAGCTCTGCTGGCATCCTCGGCGATCCTCGTTTTCCTCGCCTCACGTGCCGCCCGACGCCTCGAGGTCACGTATTCGGCGGAGTAAGGAGGTGAGGAAGTTAGGAGGTGAGGAAAGGCTCGCCGGACCTAACTTCCTAACTTCCTAACTTCCTAACCCTTCATTCGTTAGTGTTTCATGTGTGATCGATATTCAACTGTCGGACAGCGGATTCGGGGTCGGGAAGCCCAGGAATACCGGCTCCGGTTGCAGCTCAATGCCGAAACGGTGCGCCACCCCTTCACGAATGTCCCTCGCCAGGGCCACCAGCTCCGCGGTCGTGCCGCCGCCGTGGTGCACAAGGGCCAGCGCGTGCGCATTTGAGATCCCCACCGCCCCCCGCCGAAGGCCCTTCTTGAAGCCGGAGTGCTCGATCAGCCACGCCGCTGGTACCTTGAAACCGCCATCACCAATCCGGAACGACGGAAGGCTCTCACCAGGGAGCAGGGCGCCGCTCCTTCGGGCCTTTTCCTCCAGGGCGGCCAGTGAATCAGCGCCCAGCACCGGGTTGACGAAGAACGACCCCACGCTTCGCCGATTGGGGTGGCATTCGTCAACCAGCATGGATTTCGTACGCCTCAGATCGAGTACTGCCTCGCGAACGTCGGAAACGGTCGGAGCGCCCCTGCGAGCACCTAGAGCCCTGTCGAGCTCCCGGTAGGTCACAGTGGGCGCCCCCCCACGCGCCAGTCTAAATGTGACCGCGAGCACGAGGAAGCGACCTGGACTCTCTCGAATCGTGCTCGTCCGGTAGCCGAAACCACACTCCGCACCGGAGAGCGAGCGAACGTCGAACGTCAATAGATCCAGGACCCTAACCTGTTCGATGACCTCGGAAACTTCCCTTCCGTACGCACCGACGTTCTGGATTGGCGTCGCCCCCGCCGAGCCCGGGATACCCGAAAGACACTCGATTCCAGCGAGACCCTCACCAACGCATCGCTCGACGAGCTCATCCCACGACTCACCAGCCGCCGCAGTCACCCTCACGACGTCACCTTCGCGCTCGAGAGCGACACCGCGCATGGCCACCCGAAGCACCAACCCCGGCCAGCCGCCGTCCGCCACCACTACGTTTGAACCTCCGGCAATGACAGCCAACGGGAGATCGTGGCGGCGGGCCCACCGAATTGCATCTGTCGCGGCCGCAGTGTCCGCGATCTCAACGAGATACCGGGCCGTCCCACCGAGTTCGAGGCTCGTGAGAGGCGCCATCGAAATGGCCGAACCTATCCCGAGCGGCGGCGGATCGACATTCAGCGGCACATCCTGCGACATCCTCGATAGTGTGCCTGACCCTGCCTCATTAACCAAATAGAGCGCTTCTCCGACCGGAGAGCCGCTAAAACCCTCAAACTTCTCATCGAAGAATAACTCTTCTCAGGTTATACTCGTTTTGGGTGTCACAGCCAATGAAACGAAAGGTCGTCATGACCCGCCTTGGAAGGGACGCGTTTGAGAGGGCGTCTGAGGTGGTTCGCGGAAGTGACATCGAGCTCCACCATCAACCCTGGGGCGACAACACCTTGGATTTCGTCCAAACCACAAAATTCGACGCGATAGTCATTGGCTTTCCCGGTCCGATCACGGAGCTGCGCCGCTTTGTCAAATGCGTTCGCTCTCCGGGCTCGGCCAGCCAAAATGCCGGCATTTTGTTGCTCGCCGAGCCCGATCACCTTTCGGCAGCAAAAACCTTTGTCGGAATTGGGGTCGGCATCAACCGAGCCATCGCCACCAGAGACCTCGAGCGGCTCTTCGTAACCGTGATCACCGATCTGACGACGGTCGCGCCCAGGATTCCCCTCCGTGCCCCGACCCGTGTCGTGCTCCATCTCCAGCAGCGTCCCCTCCGCACTTTCTGCCAAACCGAAAATGTATCCGAGACAGGAATGCTCCTCCGCGGATTTGGCCACTACCCTCCAGGCACGACCATCGAATTCGAGATCAACATCCCCGGTCAGAGCGACCCCATTCGGGGTTCCGCAACCATCGCCCGTACAACCAACGTCGACCACGAGAGATTGGAGGGGGTCGGCGCCCGGTTCGACAACTTCCTCGGCACCGACCGCGGCCGCCTCACCGACTACCTCAATCAGCAGATTCATTAGTCCACTCTTAGGAAATTCGGATTTCGGATTTCGAATTTCGGATTTGACGGCGCGGGGAAGCAATCGTGTCAATTGAAGGGAATTGCCCGCGATTTTCCGTTCCGCCGTTAACGGGTGCTACCCTGCGCGTTCCCGCCACATGCGTTCGAGCTCGTCGACGAGCTCGATGTCGGCGTGGATCCCGTTCACCTGATTGATCTGGACGATCGTGGTCGGCGAGGTGAAGTTGACCTCGGTCAGATCCTCACCGATGAAGTCGAGCCCGAGCAGGTGGAGGCCAAGCGGATTGAGGTCCTCGGCGACAATCCGGCAGGCCTCGAGCTGGCGCGCGGTCGGTTCGAGGCGCGCCGCGGTCGCGCCCTGGTGGAGGTTGGCGAGGCGCGAGCCCCCGGCCGGCACTCGCAGAACGGACCCTAACACCTTGTCGTTGATGGTGAGGATTCGGAGATCGCCGGAGGTCTCGATGGCCTCGAGAAAGGGTTGCACAATGACCTCCGGTTTCCATTGTTGCCAATAGTCCCGGAGTTCGGCCTCGGTCACTGACGGTTGGACAAAGGTGACACCGATTCCGCAGTACGTGTTATCGGGTTTGAGAACAACCTCACCACTCAGCGCACGCACCGCCTCCACAACCTCGTCGGCGCTCGAGCAGACTGCCGTCGGCGCCGCGAACTCCGGGTAGCGCAGCGCAGTCTTGTGCTCGGACAGCTCGTAGGTGGCCGGCGGCCGGTTGATCTGGACGATCTCCTCGGGCGCCGCCTCGAAATGACGGGTGCGCGAGATGAAGTCATCGTCTACCGGCGGGTCCTTACGCTGCAGGATCACCCGGTACTCGCCGACGTCGGAGGTGCGCTCCGCTCCCAGCTTCCAGAAGGGACTGCGGGCGGCATCCGACGACAAGATCTCGCGCACCGGAAGGCTCCCGAGAAAGCTATCCGAACTCTGTTCCGGGTCGGTGGCCGGAAGATCGAGGTAGTCGACCGCGATGCCCCTGCCGAGCAACTCGGTGCTCACGCACACCCCGAGATCGAACTTCGGGTCGAGGTTTTCGAGGCCGTCGGCGACGAGTAGGTATCGATTCTCCATTCCCTGCATTCTGCCATGATTTGTTCGGATGATTGACGAAAACGGGTCGGCCCTGGCAGCATGGGCGGGTGCACACCGTCCAGGCAATCCCCGCTTTCACCGATAATTACGTCTGGATGGTCGGTTCTTCAGGCTCCCAGGCCGTGGCGATCATCGATCCAGGCGAGGCCGGGCCGGTCCTCCGAATCCTCTCCGATAGCGGCCTGAAGGTCGCGGCAATCCTCCTCACCCACCACCACGAGGACCACGTCGGTGGTGTCGGTGAGATCCTCCGCGAGCACCCGGCGCCAGTCTTCGGGCCGGAGCGGGAGGGGATCCCGACGGTCGACCACCCATTGAAGGGCGGTGACACGGTCATCGTCCCGGAGCTCGATCTCGAGCTCGACGTGATCGACGTCCCTGGCCACACCGCAGGCCATGTTGCATATCTCGGCTCGCGGAGCGCTTTCGTCGGCGACACCCTCTTCGCCGCCGGTTGCGGCAGGATCTTCGAGGGCACCCCCGGGCAGATGTACACGTCGCTCGAACGACTCGCCGCTCTCCCGCCCGAAACGGTGATCTACTGCGCGCACGAGTACACCGCCGCCAATCTCCGCTTCGCGCTCGAGGTCGAGCCCGCCAACGAGATTCTTGCCAATCGCCTCGAGGACGCCCGCACCGCACGTTCAGAGGGCCGGCCGACCGTACCTTTCGTCCTCGCCGAGGAGCTCGAGACCAACCCCTTCCTGCGCTGTGGGGAGCCTGAAATCAAGGCCGTAGCCGAGCACCGGGTCGGACGCTCTCTCGACACCGACACCGACGTCTTCGCCGTCGTCCGCCGCTGGAAGGACGGTTGGCGAGGATAATGGCAACACCTAGGACGCGCCTCCGTCTCGTATTGCTCCAGATTCGGAGCGACGACGACGCCGTCCGGCAGGAGCAGAGCTGCTTCATCGAGCGTTGCCGCATCGCCCGCCGGCAGTTCAGCTTCGTCAACCTGGTCCATAACCCCGAGGTCCGCTGGCGCCACGTCGAGGACGCACACGCAGTATTGGTCGGTGGTTCGGGCGAGTTTTCGGTCACCAAAGGGCACGCCTGCTCGCAGCCCCTCCGAGAGGTCCTGCAACAACTGATCGACGACGATCGGCCGGTCTTTGGCTCCTGCTGGGGCCACCAGTTCCTGGCCACCGTCGGCGGCGGCACGGTGACCGAGGATTTGGAGCGCTCCGAGGTCGGCAGCTTCCCCATCGAGCTCACGCCGGACGGCGTTTCCGACCCGCTCTTCGCGTCCTTTCCTCGCAGCTTTCAGGTTCAGCTCGGTCACAACGATCGCGTGACCAAGCTCGGGCCGGGTTGGCTGGATCTGGCGTGGTCGGAGATCTGTCCCTACCAAGCCATCCGCCTCGCCGGGAAACCGGTCTACGGCACCCAGTTTCATAGTGAGATGGACGAGGAACGGCTGCGCGAGCGGGTGCTGATCTACCTCGAGGACTACGTGGCCGACGAGGCGGAGCACGAGAGAATCCTGCGCGGATTGCGTCCGTCCATGGAGTCCGACCTCATCCTCGAGAGATTCCTCGAGCTCTATGCGTGACTGCCCAGACGTTGAACGTTGGAACGTTGAACGTTGGAACGTTCTGATCTACCCACCTACACCTAATGAACCGCAAAAACGCGAAGCACGCGAAGAGGTTTTCTGTAAGATGTCCTCCTGAAGGAGGCGCCGATGCGAAGTGCATTCATCACCGTTCTCGTTCTCTCTGCATGCCTGGCTGCCGGTGCGGCTGACACCGACCCGCAGGAGGCCACGGCCGCGATCGAGAAGGCCCACGAGAGCACGGGGCACCAGCTCGACGTGCTGGCCAAGAAAATCGACGACGTGCTCTGGTACGAGCGTGTTGGCGATGTTGCGGTGGTCGAGAAGGCGCGCATCTACGGCCCGCCGCGGTGGAAGGAGGAGAACCCCACCGGCAAGAACGCCGGCAACCCGCTCAAGTTCTACACCTACCTCTTCACCCCCAGAGGCTTCGACGGCGCCGGCCGGTTGCCCCTTTTGGTGCTGCCCCACGGCGGCGTCCACGGCGACTTCACTACCTACTACGCCCACATCGTGCGCGAGCTGGTAACTCAGGGCTACATCATCGTCGCCCCCGAGTACCGGGGCTCCACCGGCTACGGCAGAGGGATGTACGAGGACATCGATTACGGCGGTCTCGAGGTCGAGGACGCCCTCGCGGCCCGCGACTGGGCGGTCGCCAACCACCCAAGGGTCGACCCCGGCCGGGTCGGCATCCTCGGCTGGAGCCACGGTGGGCTCATCACGCTCTTCAGTCTCTTCAATCACCCGGACTCCTACGCCTGCGGCTTTGCCGGCGTGCCGGTGTCAGACCTCGTCCAGCGCATGGGCTACATGACCCAGGACTACCGCGATCTTTATGAGGCCGACTACTTCATCGACGCCTCGGCAGAGGAGAACCTCGCCGAGTACAAGCGCCGCTCCCCGGTGTGGTCGGTCGACAAGCTCACCAAACCTCTGCTCATCCACACCAACGTCCACGACGAGGACGTCAACTACATCGAGGTCGAGCACCTGATCCAGGCCCTGACCGCCGCCGGCAAGGACTTCGAGAACGAAGTCTCCGACGTCCCCGGCGGCCACAGCTTCGACCGCCTCGACACCCCCGAGGCCTGGGGCTACCGCAAGAAGATCTACGCCTTCCTCGCCCGTTACCTGAAACCGCCAAAGCCGGAGATCACCCTCGGCATCACCGAGGAGGGCCGGGCTGCGCCGTAGATTCGGCCGTCATCCTGAGCGAAGTGCCGCACAGAGGCGCGAACCAGAAAACCTGTCATCCTGAGCCTTCCAGGGCCCTTCGGGCCGACAATACAAGAAATGACAAC
>JAOZUP010000333.1 GCA_029938595.1 Thermoanaerobaculales bacterium
TTGAGCGAAATCTGCTCTTCCTCAAGGGCGGCGTCCCGGGTGCTCGCAACAGTTACATCCGGATCATCAAGGCCCAATGAGGGGATGGGTGGTGTCATGAAGGTTGAAGTCAAGAACTGGGACAACGAGGTGGTGGGCTCGATCGACCTCCCGGACGAGGTCTTTGCCCGCGAGGTCAACCAACATCTCGTGTGGGAGGTCGTACGGGCTTATCTGGCGAGCCGCCGTCGCGGCACCCATAAAGCCAAGGAGCGTTCCGACGTCAAGGGCACGCGCTCGAAGCCGTGGAAGCAGAAGCATACGGGCCGCGCCCGCGCCGGTTCGCGGCAGTCGCCGCTGTGGCGCTCGGGCGGCGTTGTTCACGGGCCGCGGCCGCGTTCCTACGTGCAGAAGGTGAACAAGAAGGCCCGCAAAGCGGCGCTCAGGGGTGTGCTCTCTCAACGGTTGGCCGAGGGTCGGCTGCTTGTCCTGGGCTCGCTCGAACTCGAGGCGCCCAAGACCAAAGATTTTCTGAAACGGCTGGACAGTCTCGGTGTCAAGGGCGAGAAGGTGCTGCTGGTCGATGGTCTGGAAAACCTCAATCTTCACCTTGCGAGCCGTAACCGTCCCGACGTGAAGATGATCGACGCCGGTTCGCTTAACGCCTACGAGGTCCTCAACCACCGTTGGATCGTGGCCTCGGAGCCGTCCGTGCGCTCGCTGGCGGAGGTGCTGTCATGAAGCCGCGCGAGATCATTCTGCGGCCGCTGATCACCGAGAAGACGACCCTCATGCAGGAGCGTGAGAACACGGTCTGCTTCGAAGTAGATCGCCGGGCCAACAAGATCATGGTCGGAAAAGCGGTCGAAGAGCTCTTCGACGTCCGGGTGACCGGGGTCCATATCGTCAACCGGAAGGGCAAGCCAACTATGCGCTACGGGCGAACCGTCAGCCATCGAAAGGCTACCCGCAAGGCTTACGTCAAGCTGGCCGAGGGCTCGAAGACGATCGAGTTCTTCGAAGGAATCTGAGGAGTCTGTCATGGCGATCCGATCGTACAAACCGACATCTCCGGGACGGCGCTTCGTCACCAGCCTCGACTTCGAGGAGCTGACGACGAACAAGCCGCACAAGAAGCTCACTGAGGGCAAGAAACGCTCCTCGGGGCGAAACAGTGAGGGTCACATCACCTCACGGCACCGCGGCAGGGGCCACAAGCAGCGCTACCGGATCATCGACTTCCGGCGCGACAAGTTCGAAGTGCCGGCCCGGGTGGCGACGATCGAATACGACCCCAACCGGTCGGCGAACATCGCGCTGTTGAACTATGCGGACGGCGACAAGCGCTACATCCTCGCCCCGGTGGGCCTCAAGGTTGGCGATACCGTCATTGCCGGCATCAAAGTCGACGTGCGACCGGCGAACGCCATGCCGCTGGGCAACATCCCGCTCGGTAGCCTGGTCCACAACATCGAGCTCAAGCCCGGCAAGGGCGGTCAGATGGTGCGCGCGGCGGGGGCCTCGGCCCAGATCATGGCGAAGGAAGGCAAGTACACTACCGTGCGTCTACCGTCGGGTGAGATGCGCATGGTGTTGTCGTCCTGCATGGCCACCATCGGTCAGGTCGGAAACGCCGATCACGGGAATCTGTCTCTCGGCAAGGCCGGGCGGCATCGTTGGTTGGGCGTGCGGCCGCAGACTCGCGGCACTGCAATGAATCCGGTTGATCACCCACACGGCGGCGGCGAGGGCCGTAACAAGGGCCGCCATCCGGTCTCTCCCTGGGGATGGCCCACCAAGGGCGCGAAGACTCGCCGGCCCAAGGCTTCGGACCGGCTCATCGTGTCGCGTCGGAAGAAGAAAAGGTAGGGGGGAGATATGTCACGTTCAATTCGCAAGGGACCGTTTGTCGACGAGCATCTGGCCAAGAAGATCGACGGCATCACGTCGGCTGACGACCGCAGGGTCATCAAGACCTGGTCGAGGCGATCGACGGTGACCCCGCTGATGGTCGGCATCACCATCGCCGTCCACAACGGTCACAAGTTCGTGCCGGTGTTCATCACCGAAAACATGGTTGGACACAAGCTCGGTGAGTTTGCTCCAACCCGGACATTCCGCGGCCACTCCGGCCGGCGTGAAAAGGGCGTGTAGGTGGGGGCGGTATGGAATCTCGAGCTCAACTGAAGTACTATCGCTCGTCGCCGCGCAAGGTACGGCTGGTGGTGGACATGGTGCGTGGTCAGGCGGTGGAGCCGGCGCTCACTTCGTTGCAGCTGAGCCCCAAGTATGCGGCAAAGGATGTCGCCAAACTGGTGCGGTCGGCGCTCGCCAACCTGGAGCAGGCTCAGCCCGGCATCGATGTCGATCGGGTTTTCATCAGCAAGATCTACGTCGATGGCGGTCCAAGCTTGCGTCGTGGCCGCCCGGCGTCGAAATGGGTTCGGATGCACCGGATCCTGAAGCGGATGTGCCACATCACCGTTGAGCTTGCGGTGAAGGAATAGGAGCTTATTGTGGGACAGAAAACTCACCCGTACGGCTTTCGCCTCGGCTACAACAACACCTGGCGATCCCGCTGGTATGCGGATGGCGTAGAATACGCGAACCTCCTGCACGAGGATCTCCAGCTGCGGCAGGAGCTTCTCGAGCGGCTCGAGAATGCGGCGGTCAGCGCGATAGACATCGAGCGCACGGCATCGAAGCTTCGCGTCAACATCCTCTCGGGACGACCGGGCATCATTATCGGGCGCAAAGGCGCCGAGGTGGACAAGCTCCGCGACGATCTCATGCGCCGCTATGGGCAGGACATCCACATCAATATCCAGGAGATCCAGCGTCCGGAGATTGACGCCCACCTGATTGCCGCGAATGTGGCGAGGCAGCTCGAGCGGCGGATCGCGTTCCGGCGGGCCATGCGCCGGGCGATCGAGAATGCTCTTCGCTTTGGCGCCCAGGGGATCAAGATCCGTTGCGCCGGGCGTCTCAACGGCGCTGAGATCGCGCGCGCCGAGTGGTACCAGCAGGGACGTCTGCCGCTCCATACCCTGAAGGCCGACATCGACTACGGCTTCAAGACCGCCTACACCACGTACGGAGTGATCGGGATCAAGGTTTGGGTGTACCGGGGTGAGCGCCACCGCGCTCGCGCCGCCCACCCCCGGGTCTAGGGAGATTCGTCATGTTGATGCCGAAGAAGGTCAAGTACAGAAAGCAGCAGCGGGGCAGGAATCGGGGCATCGCCCTCCGCGGGGCCAAGGTGTCCTTCGGAGATTATGCCCTCATGGCTCTCGAGCGAGGCTGGGTCACGGCCCGCCAGATCGAGGCGGCACGAATCGCGATGACCCGGCACGTCAAACGTGGCGGCAAGATCTGGATCCGGGTCTTTCCCGATAAGCCGGTGACCAAGAAACCCCTCGAGACCCGCATGGGCAAGGGAAAGGGCAACCCGGAGGAGTGGGTGGCGGTCGTCAGGCCGGCGCGGATCCTTTATGAGATGGAGGGCGTGTCGGAGGATATCGCCCGTGAGGCGATGCGCCTCGCGGCCCACAAGTTGCCCATCAAGACGCGTTTCGTGACCAGGAAAGAGCAGATATGAATGCCAAGGAAATTCGTGATCGCTCGGACGATGAGCTTCGCAAGGCGCTTGGGGATCTCGAGGAGCAGCTCTTCAAGCTTCGCTTCCAAAAGTCGACGGGGCAGATCGAGAATCCCATCAAGATCCGCGAGGTCCGCAAGGACATCGCTCGGGTGCTGACGGTGATGGGCGAACGTCAGGCCGAGGGGAGAGTGTGATGAGCAGTGACGTCAAAACCTCGCACAAGACCACCAAGGTGGGTCTGGTAACGTCCAACGCCGCCGACAAGTCGGTTGTGGTGAAGGTCGAGAGCTTGATCATGCATCCGCTGTATTCGAAGTTCGTACGTACGTCGTCGAAGTTCATGGCTCATGACGAGGAGAACGCCTGCAACGAGGGTGACCGGGTACTCATCGAAGAGTGTCGGCCGCTGTCCAAACGCAAGCGCTGGCTCGTCCGCAAAGTCATCGAGCGGGCGCAGTAGCTGGGAGGCCGCGATGATCCAGATGGGAACCATGCTTCAGGTCGCCGATAACTCCGGCGCGCGTCGACTGCAGGCCATTCGCCAGCTGGGCGGGTCGGCGGCGCCCCGCTATGCCGGTCTCGGCGACATCGTCGTGTGTTCGGTCAAGGAGGCCGCACCCGAGTCTGAAATCAGAAAGGGCACCGTGGTCAAAGCGGTTGTGGTCCGCACCAAGTCCCGAGCTCGCCGGCGCGACGGGTCGTACATTTGCTTTGACGAGAACGCAGCAGTCCTCGTGACTCCCGAACGGGATCCGGTGGGCACTCGTGTATTCGGTCCGGTGGCCCGCGAGCTGCGCGAGAAACGATTCATGAAGATCGTATCTCTGGCCCCAGAGGTTTTGTAGGAGCGAACATGAAGATCAAAAAGGGTGACACCGTTGAGGTCATTTCCGGCAAGGATGCCGGCACACGGGGCCGGGTCCTGGTCGTCGATCGCCCGCGCGAGCGGCTGGTGATCGAGGGCGTGAATATGATCAAACGTCACACGCGGCCCAATCCGCAGAAGAACGTAAAGGGCGGGATCGTCCAACGTGAGGCGCCAGTCCACGTCTCCAACGTGATGGTGGTTTCGCCGGACAGTGGACAACGCTCGCGGATCGGCATCCGAATTCTGGACGACGGACGGAAGGTCCGCGTTGCCAAGGTCGACGGCGCGATTCTCGACCGATAGGAGGGAC
>JAOZUP010000334.1 GCA_029938595.1 Thermoanaerobaculales bacterium
AGCTGCAGAAGCACGTTGAAGACGTCGGGGTGGGCCTTCTCGATCTCGTCGAGCAACAGCACCGTGTACGGTCGCCGCCGTACTGCTTCGGTGAGCTGGCCGCCCTCGTCGTAGCCGACGTAGCCGGGAGGGGCGCCGATCATGCGCGCCACCGAGTGTTTCTCCATGTACTCCGACATGTCGATGCGGACCATCGCCCGCTCGTCGTCGAAGAGGAAGTCGGCCAGCGCCCGTGCGACCTCGGTCTTGCCGACGCCCGTCGGCCCGAGAAAGAGGAAGGAGCCGATCGGCCGGTTGGGATCCTTGAGGCCGGCTCGGGCGCGGCGCACCGCGGCGGCGACCGCAGTCACGGCGTCCTCCTGGCCGATCACCCGTTCGCCGATGCGTTCCTCCATGTGGAGGAGCTTGTCTTTCTCGCCCTCGAGGAGACGCGACACCGGGATGCCGGTCCAGCGGGCAACCGAGTTTGCGATGTCCTCCTCGGCCACCTCCTCGGCGAGGATGGTGCCGTGCTCGTCCTGGTGGGCCTTGAGCCCATCGGAGGCCTCCTCGAGCTGTTGGTTGAGGCTCACGAGCTCGCCATAGCGCAGCTTCGCTGCCCGTTCGAGATCGCCGTCGCGCTCGGCGCGGTCGGCCGCCTCGCGGGTCTCCTCGATCTGCTCCTTGAGCTCCTGGAGGCGCGAAATCAGCTCCTTCTCCTTATACCACTGGGCCTTGAGCCCCGAGATCTGCTCCTTGAGCTCGGCCAGATCCTCCTCGATGGCGGCGCGGCGCTCCTTCGAAGCCTTGTCCTTCTCCTTGGACAGTGCGCGCTTCTCGATCTCGAGCTGGAGGGCCCGTCGATCGAGCTGGTCGATCTCGGTCGGCATCGAATCGATTTCGATGCGCAGCCGCGACGCGGCCTCGTCCATGAGATCGATCGCCTTGTCGGGCAGGAAGCGGTCAGTGATGTAACGGTTGGAGAGCGTCGCCGCCGCAACCAGTGCGTTGTCGGCGATTCGTACCCCGTGGTGAACCTCGTACTTCTCCTTGAGACCGCGGAGGATGGCAATGGTCTCCTCGACCGAGGGCTCGCCCACCATCACCGGCTGAAAGCGGCGCTCCAGCGCGGCGTCCTTCTCGATGTACTTGCGGTACTCGGCGAGGGTGGTGGCGCCGATGGCCCGCAGCTCGCCGCGCGCAAGCGCCGGTTTGAGGATGTTGGCCGCATCCATCGCGCCCTCGGCAGCGCCGGCGCCGACAAGAGTGTGGAGCTCGTCGATGAAGAGGATCACCTCGCCGTCGGAGTCCACGACCTCCTTGACCACCGCCTTGAGCCGGTCCTCGAACTCACCTCGGTACTTGGCGCCGGCGATCAGGGCGCCCATGTCAAGCGACACCAGGCGCCGATTCTTGAGCAGCTCAGGGACATCGCCGGACGCGATTCGCTGTGCCAGGCCCTCGGCGACTGCGGTCTTGCCGACCCCCGGTTCTCCGATCAGGACGGGGTTGTTCTTGGTCCGTCGGGTGAGCACCTGCATGAGGCGCCGGATTTCCTCGTCGCGGCCGATGACCGGATCGAGCTTGCCGGCCCTGGCGAGTTCGGTGAGGTCACGGCCGTAGTTGGTGAGGGCGTCGTACTTGTCCTCGGGATTGGCGTCGGTCACGCGGTGCGAACCGCGCAACTCCTGGATCGCGGCCAGGAGCGTTTCCTGGGTCACGCCGTGGATGGCCAGCGCACGTGCTGCGGCCGAATCGGGCACCGACACGATCGCCATCAGCAGGTGTTCGACCGAAACGTATTGGTCCTGGAACTGGGGCGCGATCTTTTGCGCCTGCTCGAGCACCTGTCGAAGACTGCGCGAGGGTTGTGGCTCGGCGCCGCCTTCGGCCGCCGGCAAGCGATCGAGAGCCTGCTTGAGTTCGGACTCAAACTGGCCGGTTGGTACGCCAACCTTGGCCAGAAAGCGTGGTGCGATGCCCCCTTCTTGCTGCATCAGAGCCAGCAGAAGGTGGCTCGGGGTGGTTTCCGGGTTGCCTCGCGCAGTGGCGGTCTTGATGGCCTCCTGGAGTGCTTCCGAGGCCTTGACTGTGTATTGGGTCTGCCCGTTCATTGAGTTGTCCTCCTTGGAAAGGCGTTTCAGCCTAGCATGAGTATAATATCTTAGTGTTCTCTTGTCAAGTTTATAAATCATAAATCTGCTGATAGTCTTAGAAGATTTTGAAATCGAGGATGGCGTACATTGACGGCACAAATGTATCCCTGGGGCAGTGGAGAGGCGGATTGAGAACGGGAGCAAGGATAAGTAATTGCTATCGCTATCGGTATCGAATGAATCGATTGTCAGGGTTGTCCATCGATAGCGATTGCGATAGCGATACCGATAGCGACCGGACCCTTAAGTCCCAAGCCCCAAGCCTTCCGCATAAACAGGTACAATAGCTCGCGAAGGTAGATTAGGAGACTCAAACACAGCCATGGGTGAGCAGGACGTTCGGGGACAATCGCAGGCCGAGGAGATCCGTGTTTTTCTGAGGCATCTTCTGCGGGACGTGAGTGCCTTCGAGAAGATGCTCGAAGAGGAGCGTTTCGAGACCGGTGTGCGACGAATCGGCGCCGAGCAGGAGCTTTTCCTGGTTGATCGGCACTGGCGACCCGCGCCCATCGCCACCGAAGTTCTCGAGAAGCTGAACGACCCCCACTTCACCACCGAGCTGGCCCGTTTCAATCTCGAGTTCAACCTCGACCCACTGGTATTCGGTGGCAGCTGCCTGCGCGACATGGAGTGGCAGCTGGGCGAGCTCCTGGGCGCGGCGCGGGCTGCGGCGCAGAACCGCGGCGGCGATGTAGTGCTCACCGGCATCCTGCCGACGATCAACAAGACCGATCTCGAGCTCATCAACATGACGCCCAACCCGCGGTACTACGCTCTCAACGATGCCATGAACCGCCTCCGTGGCGGCGCCTACGAGTTCTACCTTCAGGGTATGGACGAGCTCCACCTGCACCACGACTCGATCCTCGTCGAGGCCTGCAACGCGAGCTTCCAAATCCACTTTCAGGTTGCTCCAGACGAGTTCGCCCGTATTTACAACGCGGCTCAGGCGGTGGCCGGCCCCCTGCTCGCGGCGGCCGTCAACTCGCCCATGCTCTTTGGAAAGCGACTGTGGGCCGAGACCCGAATTGGTCTCTTCCAGCAGTCCATCGACACCCGGCGCACCACGCCGCACCTGCGGGAGCAAACGCCGCGGGTCAGCTTCGGCAGACAATGGGTGCGGGAGTCGGCCCTCGAGATCTTCCAGGAGGACATCGCACGCTTCCGGGCGCTCCTGTCCACCGATATCGTCGACGATCCGTTTGAGGATCTGGAGAGCGGCAGGGCGCCGAGCCTCAAGGCGCTGCGTCTGCACAACAGCACCGTCTACCGGTGGAACCGGGTCTGCTACGGGATTTCTGACGACAAGCCTCACCTGCGGATCGAGAACCGCATTCTGCCGTCGGGGCCGACGCCGCGAGACGAAATGGCCAATGCGGCCCTCTGGTTCGGTCTGATCAGCGGTGTGCTCGAGCGTTACGGCGATATCGCCGACCACATGAGCTTCGACGATGCGCGGAAAAATTTCCTGGCTGCCGCCCGGCACGGCCTCGACGCCCAACTGGTCTGGGTCGGCGAATCTCCGATGCCGGCGGACCGGCTGATCCTCGAGGAGTTGCTGCCGATGGCTCGCGAGGGTCTCGAGACGCCGAATCTCGAACCCGAGAACATTGACCTCTATTTGGGGGTGGTGGAGGAGCGGGTACGTTCGCGTCACACTGGTGCTCAGTGGCAGCTCGAGTCGGTGGCGGGGATGGCCGAGGAGGGACAGCTGTCGGAGCGCCTTTCGGCCCTGACGGCGGCCATCGCCGCCCGCCAGCGTACGGGCCGGCCGGTTCACACGTGGGAGACGGCGCGGTTAGACGAAGGCGCCGGTTGGAAGCAGAGTTACGGGACCGTTGAGCACTGCATGGACACCGACATCGTCACCGTCAGCGACCACGAACCCGTGGATCTGGTTGCCAAGCTGATGGTCTGGAACAACATCCGTCACGTCATGGTTGAAGACGACGAAAACCGCTTGGTGGGCCTGGTGTCACAGCGGAAGCTGTTGGGCCTGGTCGGTACCTATAACCCCGAACAGATGGAGAGCCCGCTGCCGGTGAGTGAGATCATGAAGCGCGATCCGCAGACCATAACGCCGGAGACCTCCACTCTCGAAGCCATCGAACTCATGCGCTCGAACGGATGGTCCTGCCTGCCGGTGGTCAAGGATGACCACCTCGTCGGCGTACTCACTGAAAGCAAGTTGATGGAGATTGCCGGCACGCTGCTCGAGGAGAAACTGAAAGAGTGAATTCGAATTTCGAATTTCGAATTTCGAATTTTCAACTCAGCCCCGTGGATACCAGATACGGTCCAGAATCCAGATACCGGATACCAGATACCAGATACCAGATACCAGATCCCGGATTCCCCTCCCAACCCAAGAGGGTTTTCTATACCGTTATCTGAAATAGAATTCTGAAATCTGACATCCGGCATCTGACATCCGGCATCTGGCATCTGGTTGGCCGGGCGGATGAGCTAGAATCGTCCCGCTAAATCCGGTGGGGAGGGCCCATGGCCGACAAGAAGTTCATTCCGTACGTCCCGGCGGAGACGACCATGCCGGAGCTGACCTTCA
>JAOZUP010000335.1:0-1643 GCA_029938595.1 Thermoanaerobaculales bacterium
ACCCCGGCACAGAGTGAGGTAAGGGTCCACCGGCCTACGATGCCGTGAATATAGGCAGAAATCAGCGCGATGATGACGATGCTCGCCGCCGCATAGGCGCGGTCGAAGCCGATCAGCTCCGACAGCGAGAGCAACAAGGTATAGAAGAGACACAGGGCAAAGCCGATCACTCCATATTGCACCGGGTGGATAGAGGCCTTCCCCCCAACCTCCACTGCAAAGAACCCGAGGAGGGTGAGCAGGGAGAAGAGGACCGAGTACTTCACCGAACGCATGGTGCGCTGGTAGGCGTCCACTGGAAAGAAGAGCTTTACCCCAAAGGACGAGTTGCGCAGGTTTCCGGCATGACAGTCGCCCGGGTCATCAGCCGAAATCCAGTGTTGAGGAATCTCTCTATGGAGGGAGAGAACCCTCCACGAGGCCTCGAATCCGCTTGGAGTGACACTCCGCTCTTCGGGCAGAAAGGCACCCTCGAAGCTCGGGTCGGGCCAGGGAGCGGCGAGTTCGACAGCAGTCTCCCGCGCCATCGGCAAGAAACGCAGGCTTTCGCTTCCGGTCAACTCCACTTCGAGCTCAAAATGAATGGCCGCACCCCCGTCATCTGGAGGTGGTTGCAATTTCACTTCAGCGCCCAGTCCATCCGGGAACGGGCCCCTGCCTGCCCCCGGTTCGAGTGTCAGGGTCTCGCCGCCAAAGACAAGACGCGGGACCTCTCGCAGACCCTTGGGGTCGGCGACCCCAAATGTCAGCACCGCACGATCCCATTGAACGTCCTCCGATCGCACCCCCCACCGAGCCGCGTCGAGGGGAGGGAAGCTGCCCCGAAGGCTCAGGTTCCCGCGGTAGAGAACGACCTCGTAGATCGCCCGGTAGCGGACCTCCGGCTCCAGGCTTCCGCGGACCTCGAGCGTTTCCGGAAGCTGATTCACCCACACGGTCCTTTTGGAGATCCGTCCGTTTTCTTCCTCATGCCACCGGTGAACGGGAACCGACAATACCGGCCCCTCCAGGAACTGGGCGCGGCCCCAGGTGGCAGAGATCTCCCCCATCACCTCATCCCGTCGATCAGCGCGCTCGTGGACGAGTACGCCAATGATCGAAGTCGGAATCCAAAGTCCTAGACCGAGGACACCGATCACAACAAGCTTGGCGGTGAGCATTGTGGCGTCAGAAAAGGAACGCATGACGACCTCCCAGAAAATGTCTCCACGACCATGAAAGAACCTCGCTATGGCAAAACGGAGGCACCGGTCGGGCCTGGCGACGGCGAAAGAAGGCATCCTCGCCTACGCCGCATATCTCACCACGGCGTGGGGTGAGATATGCGGCCTAGTTCGCATCCACGAATGGCACCCCAACGCGGCTATACTGAACCGCAATGGAGACCCCAAGAAGACGACTCGGCGGATGGGGATTCGAGGGCGAGAGCCTTCTGCCCTCACTCGAGCTTTTGGCCTGGTTGGACGCGCACATCGGCCCTGCGGCGCATCCGGTCCCGGCCGCCGCTGCGCCGCCGCCCGAGCTTCCTGCCCAGGATCTCGGAGCGCTGCCCGCTGAGCTCTCCACCGATCCCCTCGACCGTCTCGCCCACGCCCGCGGCCAGGGGCTCGTCGATGTCCTCCGAGTTCGCAGCGGTCTGGTGC
>JAOZUP010000335.1:1653-4691 GCA_029938595.1 Thermoanaerobaculales bacterium
TGCCACCCAGCCGGCCTTCCCCGCCCTCGCCACCGGCCAGTGCGACACGGCCCTGGCCGGCGGCGACTCCGCCCACACCCCGCCGAACGCCGGCTACCTCGACCAGGCGGGTGGCATCTTTTCCCCCGACGGCGTCTGCCGCCCGGCGGATACCGACGAGGTTGAAGCAGTGCTTCGAACCTGCTCCTCCCGAGACATCCGGGTGATTCCGTGGGGCGGCGGAACCTCGGTCACCGGCGGCGTCAACGTGCTGGCGGGGGATGCGCCGGTTCTCAGCCTCGATCTCGAACGCCTCAGCGGCTGCTCACAACTCGACGAACGTTCCGGCCTCGCCACCTTCGGGCCCGGCACCACCGGCCCTGACATCGAGGCGGCGCTCGCCGCGCACGGCCTCACCCTCGGCCATTTTCCCCAGTCGTGGGAGCTGGCGACCGTCGGCGGCTGGGCCGCAACCCGCTCCTCGGGCCAGGAATCGCTCGGCTACGGCCGCATCGAGGACATGGTGGCCGGACTCGAGTTGGTCGCTCCCGGGGGGCGGCTGCGGGTGCCGGCCGGACCAGCGTCTGCGGCCGGCCCCGACCTCGGCCGCTTCATCATGGGCAGCGAAGGGCGCTTCGGCGTCATTACCGAGGCGACCTTGCGGGTGCGCCCGTGCCCTGGTGAGACTGTGGTTGCGGGGGCTATGCTCCCCGATCTCGAGCAAGGCCTCGAGGCGGCGCGGGAGCTGGTGGGCGTCGGTGTGCCGCTGACGATGATTCGTCTCTCCGACGCGCCCGAGACCGAGGTCGCGATGGCGGTCGGCCTCAGCGCCAGTCGCTTGGCGCCGCTCGTCGAGCGCTGGCTTGCGCTGCGCGGCATCACCGATGAGGCCTGTCTGATGCTCTTCGGCGCCGCCGGCGATCAGGATGGGGTCGACGACTGCCTGCGCCGCGCTCGTGCGATCATTCGCAGCCGCCGCGGCATCTCTCTTGGCCGGCGGCCCGGCCGCAAGTGGCTGCACGACCGCTTCCGTCACCCCTATCTGCGTGAGTCTCTCCTCGACATCGGTTACGCCACCGACACCCTCGAGACTGCCGCCCCATGGTCGTCTGCGTTCGCGCTCAGGGAGGCGATGACGGTGGCCATCGCCAACGCCCTCACCGGCGACAACGAGCGGGTGGCGGTGCTGTGTCACGTCTCCCACCCCTACCGCGACGGCGCCTCGCTCTACTTCACCTTCTTCTTCCGCAGCGCTGCATCGAGCGAGGAAACCATCTCTCGTTGGGCGCGGATCAAACGAGCCGCTACCGATCAGCTGGTCAACGCCGGCGCGACCCTCAGCCACCACCACGGCATCGGCCAGTGGCACGCACCGTGGCTGGAGTCCGAGATCGGAGCCGAGGGAATGGCGGTGATCGAGGCCGCCGCACAACGTCTCGACCCCGCGGGAATCATGAACCCTCATGTCCTCCTCGACCCCGAGGACCGGCTGGAGCTCTGAGATGTTCCCGCCGTCCTGGCGCCGGGCCTCGCTGGACTCCCTGGAGGACGGATTTGATCTGGTCGTGATCGGCGGCGGCATCACAGGTTGCGGCGTCACCCTCGACGCCGCCCAGCGCGGTCTCCGGGTGCTGCTGGTGGAGCGTGGCGACATCGCCTCGGGCACCTCGTCGCGATCGTCGAAGCTGATCCACGGCGGGCTGCGGTACCTCAAGCAGATGCAGTTCCGGATCACCCGCCTCGCCTGCCGCGAGCGCGACCGCATGCTGAGGCTGAGCCCGCACCTGGTCCATCCGGTGCGCTTTCTCTACCCCGCATCGCACGGCGACCACACCCCCGGCTGGCAGGTGGATCTGGGCCTATGGATGTACGACCGCCTCACCGCCCGCCCCGAGAAGCACACCCAGCTCGATCTCGCCGAGGTCTCGGAGCTGGTGCCCAATCTCGGCACCGAAGGTCTCGACCGGGTCCTCGCCTACACCGACGCCATGGCCGACGACGCCCGCCTCACCCTCGCCGTGGCTGCCACCGCCCATGCCTACGGCGCCGGCGTTCTGACCCGCTGCGAGGCGGTCGAGGCCCTCCGTGACGCTTCCGGCCGGGTGTCGAGGCTGGTGGTGCGCGACCTCGAAACGGGTGCCACCCACCACGTCGATGCTCGGCTGGTGGTCAACGCCGGCGGGGTGTGGACCGACACGGTGCGCGAGTGCCTCGGGCTCGAGGGCCGCCGGGTTCGGCCGTCTCGGGGCATCCATCTCATCCTGCCGTCGGACCTCGTCCCAATCCCGGTCGCCGTGTCGCTGCCGTCGCCCGATGACGGCCGGCCGGTGTTCTTCGTCCCCCACCCGGGAGGGGTTCTGCTCGGCACCACCGATATCTACCATGAGGGCGGTCTCGATGACCCTCGGCCGACCGAGGAAGAGGTGGGCTACCTGTTGAGGGCCGCACGGACGGCGTTCCCCGGCCGCGGGATCAATCGCGACCGGGTGCGTGGAACCTTCGCCGGTCTCCGTCCGATTCTCGACATCCACGCCGACGATCCGTCGGAGGCCAGCCGCGAGGAGGACATCTGGGAGGAGGACGGTGTGCTCACAGTGTCCGGCGGCAAGCTCACAACTTGGCGCTCGACTGCCGAGGAGGCGGTTGACGAAGCCGTCTCCCGGCTGCCGGACGAGGTCACCCGTTACGTGGGCCGCTGTATGACCAAAGGCACTCCGCTCGCCGGGCTGGCGCCGCGCGACCTCCCGCAGCGGCTCCAGTCCGCCCTCGGTCTCGATCCGGCGATCGCCGGCGGCATGGCGCGGCGCCTCGGCGCTCTCGCCTGGCCGGCAACCCAGCTAGCACGCAGCAAGTCAGAGCTCAGGCCCATACGGTCCGACCTCGATCTCTGCGCCGCCGAGGTCCGGGCCCACTGTCGTTGGGGTGCGGTGCTCCACCTCGAAGACCTGCTGCTACGGAGGGTGCGTCTCGGGATGTGGGACCCCGAGACCGCGGCCGCCCTGCCCCCCGCCCTGCGCCCGGTGCTGCGGCGCGAGCTCGGCTGGAGCTACAAGGACTGG
>JAOZUP010000336.1 GCA_029938595.1 Thermoanaerobaculales bacterium
TGTCGCCGCTTCGCGGCTTGTCCATATTGTTATGCCCGTGTTCCTGGGGCTCACGCCCCAGGCTAAATATCTTTCGCCGCTTCGCGGCTTCACACGATCACCTTATGAGGATGGTGGTGACCCGGGTACACGTGTTGCTGCTTCGCGGCTCGGCATGGTCACCTCATATGGGTGCCGGTGACGCGCACACACGTGCCGCCGCTTTGCGGCTTAGCCCCATGAAGATCGCGGTGACCCGGGTACGCGTGTTGCTGCTTCGCCGCTTGGCACGGTCACCTCGTGTGAATGGGGTGAAGAGATTATGGATGTCGGCCTGTCGCGGTTTGGCGGGATTCATTTGGCTCCCGTTCTTGGGAGCCATGCCCCAGGTTGTGGGGTCTTTCGCCGCTTCGCGGATTCGCCCCATGAGGATCGTGGTGACCTGGGTACGCGGGTTGCTATTTTGCGGCCCGGGCCGATTACCTCATCGGGATGGCGGTGCCCCGGCTTGTGGATCTCGTGATCCGAGGCCAGCGCCGAAGGCCTCACCCGGAGGATCGCTCTTTGGCGTAGGAGAAGCGCCGAAGGCGCGACAGATATTTAGCCTGGGGCGTCAGCCCCAGGATTCGGGAGGACAACCAATCAAAGAGCCCTGAAGGGGCGGCAGACACCTGACCTGGGGCGCGAGCCCAAGCGAAAGGGAGACCAGATTTGAAGAAGCGACAGATACATAGACTCCAAATAGATAGGAACCTCAGAGCTTGTGAATTCATTGACAAGCGGTGATGCCCCGTTAGAATGATCGCGCCCTGCAGAGGGCTGGGAGGAAGGGGTATGGACCACTACGTCCCGATTCTGATCTTCACTCTTATCGCCGTTTCTGTTCCGATCATCATCCTTATGATTGCCAAGGTGGTGCGGTTCGGATCGTACGACCCGGTGAAGGCTGAGCCCTATGAGTGCGGCATCGAGGCGACTTCCTTTGCGCTCGACACCCGCTTCTCCATCCGCTACTACCTGATCGCGGTGCTCTTCGTTGTCTTCGACGTGGAGACGATCTTCCTCTTCCCGTGGGCGGTGGTCTTCGACGAGCTGGCACTCTTCGGATTCATCGAGATGATGGTCTTCCTCGCCATCCTGCTCGTCGGGTATCTCTACGCATGGCGAAGGGGGGCGCTCGAATGGGCCTGATCGAGGACCGTTTCTCCAAGAACATCATCACAACGACCTACGATGTGGTCTTTAACTGGGCCCGCCGCTCGTCCTTGTGGCCCATGCAGTTCGGTCTCGCGTGCTGTGCCATCGAGATGATGGCGACGCTCGATTCGCGATACGACATGGCGCGCTTCGGCGCCGAAGTCTTCCGGGGCTCGCCGCGCCAGGCGGACATGATGATCGTCTCCGGCACCGTGACCGAAAAAATGGCGCCGGTTGTCAAGAGGCTCTATCAGCAGATGGCCGACCCCAAATGGGTCCTCGCCATGGGTTCCTGCGCGATGTGCGGCGGTCCCTACAAGACCTACGCCGTGACCCAGGGTGTTGACCGCATCATTCCGGTCGACGTTTATATTCCGGGCTGCCCGCCGCGGCCGGAGGCGCTGCTCTACGGCCTGATGCAGCTGCAGCGCAAGATCGACCGCGAGACTATCGCCCGCACCCGGGCCTCGTGAGGGGGAACGATGAGCGACGACAAACCCATCACACCGCCCGAGACGCCTGAAACACCTGAAACCGAGGGTGGATCGCCGGAACAGGCAGCCGCCCCGGAGACCGAAGAGAAACAGCCGCTGAGCGACGAGGAGAAGGCGGCGAAGATCGCCGAGGCGAAGGCAAAGGCCGCCGCCAAAAAGAAGGCGGCCGAGGACGCCGAGCCCAAGGACCCCTGGGAGGAGAAGCCGGTGCCGCCGGTGCACGAGGATGCGGCCGATGACCCCGATGCCGAGGCATTGAATGCCGAAATGCCGGGGGTCGTACCGGCAGCCGATCGTTTTGCCGGCGAGGTCACCCTCACCGTGCCTGCAGGCCGCATCGTCGAGGTGTGTGAGTTCCTCAAACAAGACCGTGCCTACACATTCCTCGTCGACCTCACAGCGGTCGACTGGCCCGAGCGCGAGGAAGGGCGGTTTGATGTCATTTACTGGATGCACCGCTTCGACGACTCGAAGCGCCTCCGCCTCCGCGCGGTCGTCGCCGACGAGCAGCCGATTGCCAGCGTCGTCCATATTTGGAAGACCGCTAACTGGATGGAGCGCGAGGTCTACGATCTCTTCGGCATCGTCTTCGAGGGCCATCCCGGTCTCGAACGCATCCTGACCTGGGAGGGCTTCAACGGCCATCCGCTGCGCAAGGACTTTCCGGTCGAGGGCATCGACACCGGTGCTGCGATCTACCCCGACGTCTACCCGCCCGGAGGCGGGCCTCCGCCCGAGGAGACCGAAGAATCAGAAGGGGGTGCGCCATGAGCGGCCCCGACCAATCACTCTTCGACGTCGAAGAGATGGAGATCAACTTCGGGCCGCAACACCCGGCCACCCACGGTGTGCTTCGGGTCAAGATGAAGCTCGACGGCGAGAAGATCATGGAGGCCAAACCGATCATCGGCTACCTCCACCGCGGAACCGAGAAGCTCTTCGAGACCATGACCTTCCCGCAGTGCCTTCCGCACACCGACCGGATGGACTACGTGGCCGCCGCAACCAACAATCAGGGCTTCTGCGTGACCATAGAGAAGCTCCTCGGCATTACGATTCCGCCGCGCGCAGCCTATATCCGTATGATCCTCGCCGAGTTGCAGCGGTTGGCCTCACACCTGGTGTGGCTCGCCACCCACGCGGTCGATATCGGCGCGATCACGCCGTTCTTCTACACCTTCCGCGAGCGCGACGCGATCCTCGACCTCTTCGAGGAGTACTGTGGCGCGCGGCTGACCCTGAACACCATGAAGATCGGCGGCGTGCCCTTCGATCTGCCGGAGGGCTGGCTCGATCGCTGTTCGGAGCTGGTCGACGGTTTCAACGGCCACATCGACGAGTACGAGAACCTGCTGACCGAAAACCGAATCTGGAAGAAGCGCACCATCGACGTCGGCGTGATATCGGCCGAGGAGGCCATCGAGTGGGGTCTCACGGGACCGCCGCTGCGCGGTTCGGGTGTCAAGTGGGACATCCGGAAGGTCTTTCCCTACGACCGCTACGACGAGATCGACTTCGAGATTCCGATCGGTGAAAAGGGCGACACCTACGACCGTTACCTGGTGCGGATCGAGGAGATGCGGCAGTCGGTGCGAATCCTTCGCCAGTGTCTCGACCGCCTGCCCGACGGCCCGCAAATGGCGCGGGTCCCCAAGGTCCTGCGCGTCAAGGAGGCGGGGATGGTCTACGGCTCGGTCGAGGCGCCCAAGGGTGAGCTCGGCTATTTCATCGTCGCCACGGAAAAGGCAACAACTCCCTACCGCTGTCGGGTGCGTCCACCTTCGTTCATCAACCTGCAGGCGCTGCCGGCGATGGTCGAGGGGCGACTGGTGGCCGATCTCATGGCGGTCATAGGCACCCTCGATATCGTCCTCGGGGAGATAGACCGATGAGGCTCGGCATTAGGAATGAGGAACCGGCAGGAATTAGGAATGAGGAATTAGGAATTAGGAATGACGTCGCCGCACAGCGTTCTACCTTCGATCCGCAATTCCTAATTCCTAATTCCTACTTCCTAATTCATGAAGTTGTTATGAGGAGTCGCGCATGAACGATCCTCTGATGGTCTACATCGGCATGCCCCTGATCAAGGGCATCGTGATTCTCGGCGTGTTGCTGCTGACGGTCGCCTACCTGACCTTTGCCGAGCGCAAGTTCCTGGGCTACATGCAGGTCCGTCTCGGCCCCAACCGGGTCGGTCCCAAGGGCTGGCTGCAACCTATTGCCGACGGACTCAAGCTCTTCACCAAGGAAGACCTCGTGCCCGGCCGGGCGGAGCGGTTCGTCTTCATGCTGGCGCCGATCCTCATCTTCGCGCCCGCGATCCTGGTGTGGGCGGTGATCCCCTTCGGTGAGTCGTTCACCATCGGTGGGGTCGAGATCCAACCATTCCTGGCCGATATCAATATTGCTGTGCTCTTCGTTCTTGCGGTGTCGACCATCGGCGTCTACGGCATCATCCTGGGCGGCTGGGCCTCGAATAACAAGTTCTCGCTCATGGGCGGCCTCCGCTCCGCGGCGCAGATGGTCTCCTACGAGGTGCCGATGGGTTTCGCGGTGGTGTCGGTCCTCTTGATGGCCGGCACCCTGTCGCTGGTTGGCATCGTCGAGGCTCAGCGCGACTTTGGATTGTGGTTCATTTTTCCGGGCATCCTCGGATTCGGCATCTACTTCGTCTGCGGAGTGGCCGAAACCAACCGCAATCCCTTCGATCTGCCGGAGGCCGAGGCGGAGCTGGTGGCAGGCTTCCACACCGAGTACTCGGGGATGAAGTTCGCGTTCTTCTACCTCGCCGAGTACGCCAACATGCTGGTGGTCTCGTCGCTCGCGGTGATCCTTTTCTTCGGCGGCTGGCTGCGGCCGTTCCCGAACGTGGAGTTCCTCGCCTTCCTCGACCTGGTTCCGGCGTTCTTCTGGTATTTCGGCAAGGTGCTGGCCTTTATCTTTGTTTACATCTGGTTTCGCGGCACCTTCCCGCGCTACCGTTTCGACCAGCTCATGCAGA
>JAOZUP010000337.1 GCA_029938595.1 Thermoanaerobaculales bacterium
CGACCGAGCGAAGGGAGGAAAACGCGGCCAGAGGTCCGGAATCGGCGCGATCACACACAAGGTGGGGGGGGGCGTCGTTCGGTAGGGGGTAGCCCGCCGGCGCGCCGCAGGCGCGCAGCGTTGGAGGATGGCGGGACCGAGGAACACTTGTGTTCCGAGGGCACGCCTTCCGAGAACGCGTGGCCGCGGCCGAAGACCGCGGACGGCGGGCGGGCACGCGCGCGAAGCGCCCCGGGTGCTACACTTCGCCGAGGGGGAATGATGATGACGAAGCGACACGCGATGCTGGTTTTGGTGGTAGTGCTGGCAGCGGTCATCCTGCTGCCGGGCTGCGGTGAGAAAGTGACCCCCGAGCAGCGGCTCGAGCAATACCGATACAACCACGAAATCTTCCCGGTGGCTGCCAAGACGCTGTACGACGCGGAGGGTCAACCGACCTTACTGGTCGACCTGCAGGTGGCGAATCAGGGTGGCGAGGCGCTCGAGCACCTCACGGTCCTGGTCCAGGTCTTTGGTCCGGGCGGTGAGGAGAAGGCATCACAGCGCGTCACCCTCGACCTCTCCGGCGTACAACCGGGAATCGGTGCGAGGGTGTCGGCATTGTTGCCGGGCATCGAGCTCCTCGACGACGACGAGGTGACCGTGGAGCTTGAAACTGGTTTGTCGCCCGAGGATCTTCGCGGGCTGCCGGAGTACGCCGCCGTTTCCGAGGTCAGTTGACGGGACCGGAGGAAGGCAGCTCGGAGAGTCCGAAGCGTTCCATGAGGATGCTCCGCATCCGGGGAAGCATGTCGCTTTCGAAGAGATCGAGTGACTCCGGCGCCAATCGCGAGATCGCCGTTCGGGTTGCCTCGATCAACCGGAGTCCCTCGCACAACTTGAGCTCAGGATCCTCCTCGAGAGTCCTGCACGTTACGTCGAGCATGAGCTCACTACGTGCATCGAGCGGCGAATAGAAATCGTCGGTAGTCATCTCATCAGACCTAACGAAGGAGAAATCCGTGGTATTTCAGGATCCTGAGGCGTTCTTGTCCGAAGTGGAAGAAATCGCCGGTCTCGGCGCCACCCAACTCATGACCTACTGGCGAGCCCTAGAGCCCGACCAGATCAGCGAGAAAGCCCGGAACGACCTGGTGTCAGCCGCCGACCTCGCGTCGGAGCAGGTCATCATTGCTGCGATCCGCAAACGATTCCCGGAACATCGCATCCTCTCCGAGGAGGCTGGCTGGAGCACCCCTTCAATCTCGGGACCTACCTGGATCGTGGATCCCCTCGACGGTACCACCAACTTCATCCACGGGATCCCGCAGTTCGCGATTTCCATTGGGGTGGCTGAAGAAGGTGCGGTCAAGTTCGGGGTTATTCTCGACCCGATCAAAAACGATGTTTTCAGTGCGGCGCGCGGCCACGGTGCTTGGTGGAACGGCAAACAGTGTCGGATCAGCAGTCGAGAGGGTCTTAGCGGCGCTCTTCTGGCAACCGGTTTCCCGTTCAAGGCCCACCGCCTTCTCGATCCCTACCTCGCCATCTTTCGCGACGTTTTTCTGCAGTGCAAGGCCGTCCGGCGACCGGGCGCGGCAGCTCTCGATCTCGCCTACACCGCGGCCGGACTCTTCGACGGTTTCTTCGAGTTTCAGCTCTCGGCCTGGGACGTCGCGGCCGGATCTTTGCTCGTCGAGGAAGCCGGCGGCACGATCACCGATATGGACGGGGGCTCAGATTTCCTCGATTGTGGAGACGTGGTCTGCGGGTCTCCCGGGGTCCATCGTGAATTGCTCAAGGTGGTCGGTCGCCACCGAGAGGAATGGCACGAAACCGCAGACTGACCGTGTTGCGTATCACTGTCAAACTCTTGTGAATCATTCCGACCACGGTATACTCACCCCGTGAATGACTACGACATCAGCCTCGGCGCCATGCGGGACAGAATAACCGAGGCCGTCTCATGGACCCGCCAGGAGCAGTATGACGAGGCAATCGGGGTCTTCGAAAAGTACCTTCCCATACTTTCCTCGGAAGGTGATCTGCAGGACAAACGGGTGGCGGCGGCCAGCTTCTCCTACTACGGCATCTGCATCGCCATGGTCAACCACAAGTACGCCGACGCCATCAAATACTGCAACCTCTCGGTCAAGGCCAATTTTCTCGACCCGGAACACCGCATCAACTTGGCCCTTGTCTATCTCGAACGCGACGACCGGAAAAACGCGGTGCAACACCTCGAGGCGGGCCTCCGGCTGGAACCGTCGAGCAAACGCATCCACAGAATCTTCAGGGACATCGGACAACGAAAAGCAGTGATGTTCACCTTCCTCTCGCGGAGAAACCCGATCAATCAGTGGTTCGGAAAAATACGCGAGCCGAAGGCTCATTAGCCCTTGCCAGCGGACGGATTGGGGTTTATCCTATCCGTTGTGAATTTGTTCACGTGACCCGTGTCGCGTGACGACCAGCCGACAGCACCGGACCGCCCACACCAGGGGCGAAGACCGTGGAGGTTTTCCATGACAAAGCATCGAACCGTGATGATTGACGGCAATGAAGCGACCGCGTCGGTCGCACACCGCATCAACGATGTGTGCGCCATCTACCCAATCACCCCGTCCTCCAACATGGGTGAGTTCGCCGATGAGTGGTCGGCGCAGGGCAAGACCAATATCTGGGGTGTCGTCCCCGACGTGGTCGAGATGCAGTCCGAGGGCGGCGCCTCGGCGGCGGTGCACGGCTCGCTCCAGGCCGGGGCGCTGACCACCACCTTCACCGCTTCCCAGGGCCTGCTGCTCATGATCCCGAGCATGTACAAGATTGCCGGCGAGCTGACACCGGCGGTCTTTCACGTATCGGCGCGGACGATTGCCACACACGCACTGTCGATCTTCGGCGACCACTCGGACATCAACGCCGTCCGCCAGACCGGGTGGGGGCTGCTTGCCTCCGGACCGGTCCAGGAAGCACACGACATGGCGTGCATCGCCCAGGCGGCGTCGCTCGCGAGCCGCATACCATTCGTCCACTTCTTCGATGGCTTCCGCACCTCGCACGAGGTGTCGAAGATCGAGTACCTCGAGGACGACGACCTGCGGCATCTCATCGATGATGACCTGGTCCGCGCCCATCGCGACAGAGCGATGTCCCCGGACCGTCCTTTCATCCGCGGCACCTCGCAGAACCCGGACACCTTTTTCCAGGCCCGAGAGGCCATCAACCCCTTCTACGAGGCGTGCGCCGGTCATGTGGTCGACGCGATGGAGGCTTTCGGCAAGCGGACCGGACGTGAGTACCACCTCTTCGACTACATTGGAGACCCCGAGGCCGAGCGGGTGGTCGTGATCATGGGCTCGGGCGCCGAGGCGGTGCACGAGATGGTGGATTGGCTCAACGCAAAATCTGAGAAAGTCGGCGTTCTCAAGGTTCGGCTCTATCGCCCATTCTCGGCATCACACTTCCTCGAGGCGCTGCCGACGACGGTCAAGAAGATCGCAGTCATGGACCGCACCAAGGAACCTGGCTCCCTGGGCGACCCACTCTACCTCGACATCATCACCGCCCTCCACGAGGCGCGGACCGGGGGCTCCAGTCCCTTCGCCGCAGAGCCGATCGTTGTTGGCGGCCGCTACGGTCTGTCGTCGAAAGAGTTCAACGACACCATGGTCAAGTCTATCTACGACAATCTGGCCGCAGATCAACCCCGAAATCACTTCACGATCGGCATCGTCGACGATGTCAGCCACACCTCGCTGCCCATGGACGACGACTTCAACATCGCCGGCGACGACGTTTTCCGCGGCCTCTTCTACGGTCTCGGTTCCGACGGCACGGTCGGCGCGAACAAGAACTCGATCAAGATCATCGGCGAGGAGACCGACAACTTCGCCCAGGGTTACTTTGTCTACGACTCGAAAAAGGCCGGCGCGGTCACCATCTCCCACCTCCGTTTCGGGCCCGATCCCATCCGCTCGTCCTACCTGATCCGCAAGGCCAACTTCGTGGCCTGCCACCAGTGGGTCTTCATCGAAAAGCTGGACATGCTCGCCTACGCCCAGCCCGGCGCCACCTTCCTCGTCAACTCGCCCTTCGGCCCTGATGAGATCTGGGACCGCTTCCCGGTCGAGGTGCAGCAGGCGATCATCGATCTCGAGCTCAAGGTTTACTGCATCGACGCGACCGACGTGGCACGTGAGACCGGTATGGGTCGCCGTACCAACACCATCATGCAGACCTGCTTCTTCGCCATCTCGGGCATCCTGCCCCGCGACGAGGCGATCGAGAAAATCAAGAACGCGATCAAGAAGACATACGGCGTCAAGGGCGACGAGATCGTCCAACTCAACTTCAACGCAGTCGACGGCACCCTCGCCAATCTGCACGAGGTGAAAGTACCCGAAAAGGTCACGGCCACGATGACGCGGCCGCCCACCGTTCCCGCCGAGGCTCCCGATCTGGTGAAGCAGGTCACCGCGGTGATGCTCGAGGGCAAGGGCGATCTGCTGCCGGTCAGCGCATTCCCGGTCGACGGCACCTGGCCCACCGCTACTACTCAGTGGGAGAAGCGCAACATCGCCATCGACATCCCGGTGTGGGACGAAGGGCTCTGCATCCAGTGCAACAAGTGCGTGCTGGTCTGCCCGCACGCGGCAATTC
>JAOZUP010000338.1 GCA_029938595.1 Thermoanaerobaculales bacterium
CGCGGGGCCTGGTTCTGTCCGGTCACCCCCGAGGGCGGCGCGGGGGCTTCGCCGCCCCCGACGCTGTTGCTCCGGGCCTCTGCTGCGGCCCGCGATACGCGGTCATCTGGCACGCTAACGCGCACCAGCTGCCCACGTCTCGCGGCCCTCGTGACGAGGCCCTCCGCAACAGCGCCACGCCGACTGTGGACTCCGAGAGGAGGATGAAGACTGGGGGAGTATGGGTGGAAAATCCGAAATCCGAAATCCGAAATTCCTGGGGGTGGGCTTGTCACGGCGTAGCGCGTAGCGCGAAGCCGGATGGGCGGCATTCCTAATTCCTAATTCCTAATTCATTCCGCCCTTCTGTTATCCTCCACGCCATGAAGAAGGCTTTGATCACCGGTATCACGGGCCAGGACGGTTCCTACCTTGCGGAGCTCCTGCTCGACAAGGGTTACGAGGTTCACGGGGTTGTGCGCCGCTCCTCGACGTTCAACCGCGGCCGAATCGACCATCTCCGCAAAGGGGCCCTGGGCGAGCGGTATCTGCGGCTGCACTACGGCGACCTCGGCGACACCGAGTCGCTGACGACCATTCTGGCCGACGTGCGCCCGGACGAGATCTACAACCTTGCCGCGCAGTCCCACGTCGGGATCTCCTTTGCGATGCCCACCTACACCGGCGACGTGTCGGGGTTGGGCGTGGTGCGGTTGCTCGAGGCGGTACGGCAGCTCGTTCCCGAAGCGCGGTTTTATCAGGCCTCCTCCTCCGAGCTGTTCGGCAAGGTGAGCGAAGTTCCGCAGAACGAGGACACGCCCTTCCACCCGCGCTCGCCCTATGCGGTGGCCAAGCTCTACGCCTACTGGGCGACCATCAACTTCCGAGAGGCTCACGGTATCTTCGCCGCCAACGGCATTCTCTTCAACCACGAGTCGCCTCGGCGTGGCGAGAACTTCGTCACTCGGAAGATCACGCGTGCGGTGGCGGAGATCGCCGCCGGCACGCGGGACTGGGTGTCGCTCGGCAACCTCGAGGCTCGGCGGGATTGGGGTTTTGCCGGAGATTTTGTCGATGCCATGTGGCGCATCGTCCAGGCCGACGAGCCGGACGACTGGGTGACCGGGACCGGTGAGGAACACTCGGTGCGCGAGTTCTGTGAGATGGCATTCGGCCTGGCGGGCATGGATCTGGAGTGGAACGGTAGCGGTGTCGACGAAGTCGGACGAGATCGGGCAACAGGGACCGTGCGAGTCGTGGTGAACTCCAGGTACTTCCGTCCCGCCGAGGTGGATCGTCTTCTCTCGGATTCAACCAAGATTCGGCGCGAGCTCGGATGGAAGCCGCGTGTCGGCTTTGAAGAGCTGGTGAAGATGATGGTCGAGGCCGATCTTGAAGTGGTTGGCGTTTCCTGACGTGCCGCTCCTCCGAAACGTGAAAGTGGTATTCAGCTTCATTTTCTGAGCCGTGCGCGTGCGCGCGCCCGGCGCAGAAAATGAGTTATGGAATATTGTCATCGGGGCGCGAGCGGCATAGGATGCCGAGGCCTGGAGGATGCAGATGAAGATCGTCGAATGCGTGCCGAATATCTCTGAGGGGCGACGACCGGAGGTCTACAACGCGGTTGCTGATGCGGCCGCCTCGGTGGCTGGGGTCCGATTGCTCGACGTGGATCCCGGGATGGAGACAAATCGAACGGTCATCACCTTCGTGGGTGAGCCGGAAGCGGTGATCGAGGGCGCGTATCAGCTCGTGGTTGCCGCGCGCGGGCTCATCGACATGCGCACTCATCAGGGTGCTCATGGGCGCATGGGCGCGGTCGACGTGTGCCCGTTCGTGCCGGTGGCCGGCGTTTCCATGGACGATTGCGTCGAGTTCGCCAACCGCCTCGCGAAAAGAATCGGAGAGGAGCTCGAGCTGCCGGTCTATCTCTACGAGTTCGCCGCTACCCGACCCGAACGGAGGTCGCTGGCCGACATCCGTCAGGGCGAGTACGAGGCGCTGCCCAGCAAGCTCGAGGACCCTGACTTCGCTCCGGATTACGGGCCTGCGGATTTCGTTCCGGAGTTTGGCGCCATGGTGATCGGCGCCAGGAAGTTCCTGGTCGCCTACAACGTCAATCTCAACGTCACCGACAAGCGCTGGGCGAATCGAGTCGCCTTCGACGTGCGCGAGAAGGGTCGCATGGTCGCCGGTCCAGATGGAACGAAGGTGCAGCAGCCGGGCACGCTGAAGGCGGTCCGAGGCGTCGGATGGTACATCCCAGAGTACGGCTGCGCCCAGGTGTCGATGAACCTGATCGATCTCGATGTCACGCCTGTCCACGTGGCCTTCGACGCGTGCGAGGAGAGTGCGCGCACCAGAGGGATCAGGGTGACCGGATCGGAGCTCGTCGGCCTGATACCGAAAACGTCGATTCTGGACGCCGGCCGCCACTATCTGGAGCGAATGGGCCGGTCGCGGGGTGTGCCCCTGGCCGACCTCGTCCACGCCGCGGCTCAATCGCTGGGTCTGAGCGAGGTCTCGAGCTTCGAACCTGGGGAGAAAATCATCGAGGACATCCTGGCCCCTGAACGCCCTCTGGCCTCGATGACCTTGCAGGAGTTCGCCGACGAGACGTCACGCGACTCTGCGGCGCCGGGCGGCGGGTCCGTGGCCGCTCTCGCGGGTGCCCTGGGCGCTTCGCTGGCCGCGATGGTTGCCAATCTGCCCCATCCCAAGGGCGCTTTCGCCAGTGTCCGCGACGACCTCGAGGAGATTGCGATGCGCACGCAGGAGCTCAAGCAGGAACTGTTGGACGCCATCGATGCCGACACCTGGGCATTCCAGGCGCTGATGGAGGCGGCCAAGGTGGTCGGACCGGAGCGCGACAAGGCGGTCCGCGAGGCGACCCTCGGGGCGGCCCGGGTGCCGCTCGAGGTGGCGGAGACCTGCCCCGAAATCGTGGATTTGTGCGCTCGCGCGCGTGAGCTCGGGATGAAGGCGTCTGCATCCGATGCGGGGGTGGGCGCCGGGATGGCCCGCGCGGCGGCGCTCGGGGCGGCGATGAACGTACGCATCAATTTGCTTGAAATTGCGGATGATCCCGACGCGGCGGAGATGTTGGCACGGGCCGACAAGGCGCTTCGCACAACCCGCACCCGGGCCGATGAGCTCGAGTCGGAGGTCTGGTCGGGCCTCGGAGGCGACGTCAGCGATTTGTAAAAAGGACGGCGGCTAGGCGCACTTTCGGTAGATTTGAAGATACAAATAGGATAGAGGAGCGGGCGGAGAGTTCAGAGTTGAGAGTTGAGAGTTTTGGAGGTTAGGAAGTTAGGGGGTTAGGAGGTTAGGAAGTTAGGCCGTTACGCTTCACTCCTTACCTCCTCACCTCCTTACCTCCTAACCCTCAGGCCTTAACGCTCAACTCATAACTCTCAACTCTAAACTGATGTGTTGGGTGATGAAGGAGCACGAACGTGGCGGTGAGCACGGAAAATCAGGCGACGACAACAGAAGCAGCTGGGACCGTCGCGGTGATTCTTGCGCGGGTGGTGGTGCCGCTGTGGTTGTTCGCAGGGGCGGTGCTCAAGCTCATCGACCTCAGCCCAAGTCACCTTCCGGCCGCGCTCATCAAGTGGTTGGGCGGCAATGGCGTGGATCTGATGTTTGTCCTGAGGTTTGGGATCGCGGTCGAGCTGATCGTCGCCGGAGTGATGGTCCTGGTGCCGCCCCTGGCGCGCTGGGCGGGGATCGTCATGCTCGGAGCATTCCTGCCGGTGCTCGTAGGAGACGTTGCCCTCGGTGCTGACAGCTGCGGTTGCTTCGGGTCGATCGAGGTCAATCCCTGGGTCACTCTCGTGACGGATGTCACATTTCTTCTTGGCCTGCTGTTTTTGGGCCGGAGAGACTCGCGGCTAGCGCTCGGCCGGTTCTTGCCGACATCGAGGGTCGTCGCCGCGGGCGTGTGGAGCCTGCTGAGCGTGTTCGTGGCATTTGCGCTGCCGGCCGGCAACACCACCGATCCCTCCGGGGTCACGGCGAGTGCGGCGCTGGTACCCGCCGATGGCTACTATCTTCCCGTCTATGAGGAATGGATAGGTCGTCCATTCCGTGATCTCGAGATCGCCTCGTGGATAAGCAATTTGCCGGCGGATCTCGAGGTGGGTCAACAATATGTGATCTTTTTCCGAAAGGACTGCGAGCACTGCCACGAGCTGATGGAGATCTATTTCAACGGCTCGCTCGATTGGCCGGCCACGGCCATTGCCGTGCCGGAGCGGGACGGCTGGCCGACCGAGAACCTGCAGGCCTTCCCGTGCGTCGAGTGCCGGATGGGCGAGCTCCCCGCCGGTATCGATTGGTTCCTTCAGACCCCGGTGCTGGTCCGGTTGGCGGACGGAATTGTCGAGTGTGCAGCGGAGGTGGATGCCGGCGCTCCCGAGTGCATCGGCTGGTGAGGGATTCGGCCGTGCGGGTCGATTTTCGTGTGGGAAGCACGGCTTGCATTGGTGATGTGTGTTATAGTATCGCGGTGTTTGTTGGGACGATAACAAGTTGAGAATAACAAATTAACAGGAGGTGGATGATGCGTAAGATCCTTTCCCCGGCTTTGGTGTTGCTCCTCGTGGCGGCTGTCGGTCTGACCGGCTGTGCGACGAAGAAGTGGGTCAACGAGC
>JAOZUP010000039.1:0-13960 GCA_029938595.1 Thermoanaerobaculales bacterium
AGATCTCGTGATCGTCCCGATCGAGTGGAGGGAGGAAAACGCGGCCAGAGGTCCGAGATCGGCGCGATCCAATACAGGGGGGAGGTGCGGCTTTGCTCGAATGCAGCCCGCCGGCGCGCCAACGGCGCGCAGCGGGCGAGGTCGATGGCTCCGACGAGAGCTTGCTCTCGGAGGAGACGTCGGCCGAGGCCGCGTGTCCGACGGGTTAGAGGTTGCGGAGGAAGTCCTCTGACGGTTCGATCTCGGCAATGAAGCGTGCCGGGCCGGTGAGGCGGATCGGGCACCTCGGCGGCTGGCCAAGGGCCTCGACGGTAAGCCGGTCGCCGGATGCCGGGGCCACCTCGAGGCGTCGCAGATCTCGCGCCGCCATCACCACAAGTGCCACCGCAACCATCCCTGAGCCGCATGACAAGGTTTCGCCCTCAACCCCGCGCTCCCAGGTCCGCAGACTGACGGCGCCGTCGGAGTCGGTTTCGTAGAAGCTGACGTTGGCACCTTCTGGACCCAACGCCTCATGGCTCCGGAGTGGCGGTCCGACAGCCGGAAGGTCGAGTCCCGCAATGTCGGCGACCGAAACCACCAGGTGCGGCACCCCGACCCTCACGAACTGGAGGTCTTTCATTGAGTCGGATGCGGCGATCTCCGGATGGCAGGGGGGTTCGTCCGGAGCCGGGATGTCGAGGGTCACCTGAAGGCCGTCAACCTCGGCGGAAATCGGTCGCCACGCGGTCTCGACCACTAACTGTGCCTCGCACCCGAGGACCTCCACCGCGGCGCGAGCGGCACAGCGGGTGCCATTGGCGCAAAAACCTGTCTCGCCGCCGTCGGCGTTGCGGTGGACGAGGCGGACCCGATCACCACTCTCGGCGGCGAGCGCTATGGCACCGTCGGCGCCGACACCGAGGCGGCGGTCGCAGAGGCGACGAACAAGCTTGGGATCATGCGCCAGTCGGTCGGCCCACTCACCGATCCCGAGCAGGAAGTCGTTGCCGGCGCCCTCGACCTTGAAAAGACGCGGCCTCAAGGTTCGGCGCCCATCACCACCGTGCAATCGGCCGCCGCACTCTCATTGCCGGCGCTGTCCACGGCCACCACCATGTACCTCAAGGCCCCGAGAGGCGGCGATGGATCGGTCAATTCGACCGCCTGCAGTCCATTGGCAAGAACCTTGGCCTTTGCACGCTCTTTTTGTCGTAAGATGCGATAGGTCACATCACCCGCCACCGCCTGCCAGCGCACCCGAACCCGCGGTCCCTCGGGCAAGCAGACAACGCCCTGAGGTGATGGCGGCGGGTAGGTGTCGGGATGGTCGACGCGTGCCGGTTGGGACGGCTTACCAACCACCTCTGCGCCACCCTCGAGCACTCGCACCGACCGCAGCCGGTAACTCCAACTCCGGCCCTGGGCAGCCTTCGAATCGCGCCACTCATCACCCTTGACCGGCTTCTCGGTGACCGCCTTCCAGGTCGCGCCGTCGGCAGATCGTTCGACCAACGTCGCAAGATCGTCGGTTTGCCGCCACCGTACATCGATTCCCTCCGACCCGGCCCCGAGTTGCACATCGCCTGGGGGCGGTGGCGCTGCCTGGGGTTCCAACCGCACGACGTTGGAAAGCACTGATTCTTGTTTCCGACAGCACACAGTGCGAACGCCGTACCAGAGAACGGGCGACCCCATTTCCGCCCCCTCCGACTTTCGCCACCGTGCAAGATCATCGCGAAAGATCAGGTCCGCTCCGTGGGTGATGGCCGCAAGCTCTTCCGGTTCGAGCTCCTTGATCACTTCGCCCTCGCCCTCGAGAAGCTGGCGGCGCAGTTGGCGATCCTGGGCCGAAATCGGCGGTGGTGGCTCCTGGCCCTCCGGCAGCGTGGCGCGCCATACCTGGATCGCCTCGATATCGGTCAGCCCACTGCCGTCGGTGGTCAGCGAAGGATAGCTCCACCGCAGAACAGCGTCATCGCCCTCTTGAAAGGCGGTCAGATCGGTGGTCCGTTCTGCAACCCGAATCTCGGGCGGCAGCGGAGGACCCTCCTTCCCGCAACCCGACAGGCCGATCACCAAGGCCAATGTGATGGGAGTAAGAGTTCTTAGTTTTGAGTTCTTAGTTTTGAGTTCCCATCCATCTGCTGCGCCAATTGCTCGTCTCGGAGTGGGTGGCCCAATGCTCGGCATTCCTAATTCCTAATTCCTAATTCCTAATTCAGAGAATATAGCGTGCCAGGTCGCGATCTCCGATCAGATCACCGAGGCGCTCCTGCACCATTTCCTCGCTCACTTCAACGACCTCTCCGGCTCGGTCGGGGGCCGAGAAGCTGAGCTCCTCGAGGAGGCGTTCGAGGACCGTGTGCAGGCGCCGAGCGCCGATATTTTCCGCGGCCTCGTTGATCTCCGCCGCCATCGACGCGATGGTCTTCACCGCCTCATCGCTAAAACGCAGCTCGAGGTTCTCGGTCGCCAAAAGCTCAGTGTACTGGCGGATGAGTGAGTTCTCCGGCTCGGTAAGGATGCGCTCGAACTCCTCGGCGCCGAGCGATTGCAGCTCGACCCTGATTGGGAATCGCCCCTGCATTTCCGGGATCAGATCCGCCGGTCGTGAGACGTGAAATGCACCGGCGGCGATGAACAGGACGTGATCGGTGCGAACCACGCCGTAGCGGGTGTTGACGTGGGTCCCCTCGACGATGGGCAGGAGATCCCTCTGCACCCCCTCCCGCGACACGTCCGGACCTCGTCCGCCCGCGTCCTCGCGCGAGCAGATCTTGTCGATCTCGTCGAGGAAAACGATGCCGGATTCCTCGACCCTGTTGATCGCCTCGCCCTCCACCTGCGCGCGATCGATGAGCTTCTCCTCCTCCTCCAAAAGCAGAACCCGGCGCGCCTCGGCGACCGTCATTCGTTTCCTGGCCTTGCGGTCCATGAGACCGCCAAACATGTCCTTGAGGTTGATGCCCATCGACTCCATCCCCTGAGGGGTGAACATCTCGACGGTCGGCATCCGATCCTCCGCGACCTCGAGCTCAATCTCGTTTTCCTCCAGCAGTCCGTCTCGCAGCGGGCGCTTAAGAGCCCGGCGGCGCTCCTCCAGGGCGGTGTCAGCTACCGAGCTCGAGCTCACGACGAGGAGGTCGAGCAGGCGGTCCTCAGCCGCTCGTTCGGCGCGAACCGCAACCTCGGCCACCCGCTCGGCGCGGACCAGCTGGATCCCCGCGTCGAGCAGATCGCGGATGATCGACTCGACATCACGGCCGACGTAGCCAACCTCGGTGAACTTGGATGCTTCGACCTTGAGAAACGGCGAGCCGGTGAACCGTGCCAAGCGGCGCGCGATTTCGGTCTTGCCGACCCCCGTCGGTCCAATCATGATGATGTTCTTGGGCACCACCTCCTCGCGCAGCTCGGGACTGAGCTGCTGGCGGCGCCAGCGGTTGCGCAGGGCCACGGCCACCGCACGTTTGGCCGCGTCCTGACCGATGATGAAGCGGTCGAGCTCGGCCACCGTTTCCTTGGGGGTCAGTTTTTCCAGTATCACGTTTCAAGCTCCTCGATGGTGATGTGATCGTTGGTATAAATGTCGATGCCGGCGGCGATCACGAGCCCCTCATTGACGACCTCGACGGCACCAAGCTCCGTGTGCTTGAGCAGCGCACGCGCCGCAGCCAGTGCGTAGCTTCCTCCTGAGCCCACGGCCACGACATCATCATCCGGCGAAAGCACCTCGCCGGTGCCGGAAACCAGCAGCGTCGTTCGGTGGTCGGCGGTGATGAGGAGCGCTTCGAGATGGCGTAGCGCCTTGTCCGTCCGCCAATCGCGAGCGAGCTCTACCGCTGCTCGTTCGAGGTTGTGACCATACTCCTCGAGCTTGGCCTCGAAGCGGGTGAACAGCGCCAAGGCATCCGCCACAGAGCCCGCGAATCCCGCCAGCACCTTGCCGCCTGCGAGGCGCCGCACCTTGGCCGCACCATGCTTGACCACGGTCGTTCCCAGGGTCACCTGACCGTCCGAACCGATCGCCACGACACCGTCCTTGCGGACAGCCAGAACTGTCGTGTGATGCCATTCATTCTTCATCGCAGCCTCCGAATCCGATCGCGACACTGTGCGCACGATCAAGCAGGTATTCTAACGTTATAACGTTTAAACGTTAAACGTTTGAACGTTTCAGACCTTTTCCAGCTTCGCGATGTTTGGCACAAGGGTCTTTCGCCCGGCTCGATCGAAGTAGACAACCAACTTGAGCTGCGCACCGCGACCCTGGCAGGCCAGCACGACTCCGGTTCCGAAGCGGCGGTGGCGGACGCGGTCACCCGGACGCCAGGCCGCGCCGGTACCGTCGGTCACCGCGGCCGGAATCTTCGATCCGCCGCTACGAGACGGGGCGCCGATGACCCCGGCCTGACGCCGTACAGCTCCGGTTCTGGCCCCTCGCCCCGGCTGCCCCCCTGGCGACGACGACCAGGTCGGCGCCGGCGCCGACACATCGTCCACCGCATCTGGCGGCAGCTCGTCGACGAAGCGTGAGATGTGGGTCGGCTGCCGTTGCCCGAAGAGAAAGCGGTTCCTGGCCCCGGTGAGGGCCAGCCACCGCCGAGCGCGGGTCATGCCGACGTAGGCGAGACGACGTTCCTCTTCGAGCCCCTCAGGTTCGTCCCGCGAGCTGGCGTGCGGCAGCAGCCCATCCTCCAGGCCGGCGAGAAAGACGACGTCGAACTCGAGCCCCTTGGCCGAGTGCAGGGTCATCAGCGCCACGCCCTTGGGTGTTCCCTGTTCGTTGGTATCCTCCAGGAGCGCCACCGCATCGAGAAACTCGTCGAGATTCTGGCCGCGATCAGCCGCCTCGGCCACCGCCGCGGCCAGCTGTTGGAGGTTCTCCCGCCGTGCGACCCGATCCTCAGCCTCGCCCTCATACATGGCGAAAAGACCCGACGCCTCGAGCAGCCATCCCACGAGGTCACCCGGTGCGAGCTCCTCGCGCCGTTCCCCGGCCTCATCGAGGAGACCGAAGAAACGCTCCAGGGAGAGCCGGGCGCGCGGGCTGAGGCCTTCGGGCAGCCGCCGCGCCGCATCTGGAAGATCGATCTCGAGGTCCTCCGCCGACCGACGGAGCACGCCCATGGTGGCCGCGCCGATGCCTCGTGTCGGGGTGTTGACCACGCGCTCGAATGACAGCGGATCGCCGGGCCGCACGACGAGCCGGAGATAGGCCAGAGCATCCTTGATCTCGGCACGCTGCCAAAACCGAAGACCGCCCACGACCCGGTAGGGAACACGGCGGCGGGTGAGCTCCTCCTCGAATGGCCGGGTTTGGGCATTGGTGCGCATCAGCACCGCCATCTCGTGCAGAGAGTGGCTACCGGCCAGTAATTCCATCTGGTCCACGACCCACCGCGCCTCGCCGCGCTCGTCCTCCGAAACGCACAATCGGACCGGCTCGCCACCCTCACGGCTGGTGAAGAGCCTCTTACCGCGACGACCGGCATTGGCCGCAATGAGGCCCCCGGCGACCGCCAAGATGGGTGCGGTCGAGCGGTAGTTCTCCTCCAGTGCCACCACCCGAGCGCCGGGAAAGAAGTTTTCGAAGCGGAGGATGTTGTCGAGCTCGGCCCCCCGCCAGCGATAGATCGACTGGTCCTCGTCGCCGACCGCGGTGAGGTTTCCTGCGCCTTCGAGTACGACTGTCATGAGGTCCATTTGTAGGGAGTTGGTGTCCTGAAACTCGTCGACCAAAAGGAAATGGGCCCGCCGCGCGACAGTCCGCCGGATTTTTGCGTCGTTACGCAGAGCCTCGAGCCCGCACACCAGCATGTCATCGAAGTCGACCACCCTGGCCTCTCTCTTGAGCTTGGCGTAGCGCTCCCAAACACGGGCCAGGGTCTCGTCTGATGCTCCGGCTGCGCCCTGTACGAAGGCCTCGAGCCCGGTGCCACGATTGACCAGACCGGAGATCCTTGACAGCACCGCTCGCGGCGGCAGCTCCCGTGGGTCGAGGCCGAGATCCTTGAGCGCGCGGGTCGCCAGCGCCCGCTGATCGTCGGTGTCGGCGATTCCGAAGTACGGCGGCAGTCCTGCGGCGCTCGGGTACCGGCGCAGGATGTCGAGCGCCCAGCGGTGAAAGGTACCGACAAAGCCGCCGCCGAGCGGCCGACCGAGGAGGTTTTCGACCCGCTCGCGCATCTCCCGCGCCGCCTTGTTGGTGAAGGTCACTGCGGTGATTCCGGAAGGCTCAGCCGCGCCCACGGCCAACAGGTGGGCGATGCGGTAGGTGAGGACGCGAGTCTTGCCCGAGCCGGCACCGGCAAGCACCAGCAGGGGGCCTTCGCCGTGGGTCACAGCCTCACGCTGCGGCGGGTTGAGATCATCGAGAAGGGAACTCAAGGAACCGGCACCTCCAGAGGAAGAAAGAACTTAACAGTGCACCGCAAGAGAAACAACCGTTAGAATTAGGAGTTAGGAATTAGGAATTAGGAATTCCGGACCGCCATCCCGAAAGATTTCAGGGGTGGGTGGATGGCATTCCTAATTCCTAATTCCTAACTCCTAATTCGTCGAGTGTTGCGGCAGCATCACTCGACGGTGACGCTCTTGGCAAGATTCCTCGGCTGGTCGACATCGTTGCCGAGCTCCACCGCCACGTGGTAGGCCAGCAGCTGCAGCGGCACCACCGCCACAACCGGCTGCAGCAGCGGGTGGACCCGCGGCACCGGCAGCACCAGATCGGCCACGTGGTCGAGGCCGCCGGCGTCCCCATCGGAGACCGCGAGCACCGCGGCGCCGCGCGCACGAACCTCCATCAGATTGCCGATGAGCTTTTCTCGGGTCGCACCTTCCGGCGCCACCGCCACCACCGGAAAGCCCTCCTGAAGAAGGGCGATGGGGCCGTGCTTCATCTCGCCGGCCGGGTAGCCCTCGGCGTGGAGATAGGAGATCTCCTTGAGCTTGAGGGCCCCCTCGAGGGCGATCGGGTAGAGGATGCCGCGCCCCAGGTAGAGGGAGTCGGTGGCGTCGGCAAGCATTTCGGTGCCGTCACGATAGAGCTCGGGATCGATGGCCAGCGCCTGCTCCACCGCCAGCGGCAGGCGCTGGAGCTCCGCAACGAGCTCGACATCGGTGGCGTCGGTCAAGCCGCGGACGGAACGCAGGGCCAACGCCATCAGCACCAGCGCCACGAGCTGGGTGGTAAATGCCTTGGTCGAGGCAACCCCAATCTCCGGCCCAGCCTGGGTGAGCATGCGGGAAGTGGCGAGGCGCCATGACGACGACCCGCGACTGTTGCACACGGTGGCCAGGAGGGCGCCGCCCTCGCGCGCCATCTCCATGGCCGCCAGGGTGTCAGCGGTCTCGCCCGACTGGGTTACACCGACGACGAGCACATCCCCGCCGATCAGCGGTTGGCGGTACCGGTACTCCGAGGCGTAGTCGACCTCGGTCGGCAACCCGGTCAGCTCCTCGATTACGAACTTCCCAACCAGGCACGCGTGCCACGAGGTGCCGCAGGCCACAAGGTGGACGCGGCGGAGCCCGCTCAGCTCCTCAGCGCTGAAGCCGAGACCGTCAAGGTTGACGCCGCGACGTTCGGCGTCGAGGTAGGCGAGGACCGTGTTTCGGATCGCGTCCGGCTGCTCGAAGATCTCCTTGAGCATGAAGTGGCGGTAGCCGCCCTTCTCGACCCTCGCAGCATCCCAGTCGAGAGTCTCCACCGGACGTTCGACTTCCAGGCCCGAAGGGTCGAGAATCCGCACGCTGTCCGCCCGCACCTCGGCCACGTCCCCGTTCTCCAAAAAGACCACCCGTCGCGTGCGGTGTAGCAACGCCGTGATGTCTGAGGCGACCATGTTCTCGCCCTCGCCGAAGCCGACCACCAGCGGCGGGCCGTTGCGGAAGGCGACCACCACATCGGGCTCCGTCCGGTATACCGCAACCACGGCGTACTGGCCCTCCAGCCGCGGCAGGATCCCGAGGACCCGTTCCGTAAGGGTGCCCTTCTCGCGACCCAGGAGTTGTGCGATGAGCTCGGTATCGGTGTCCGACTGGAGATCGACGCCAGCCTCCTGGAGCTCCTTCCGCAAACTAACGTAGTTCTCGACGATGCCGTTGTGGACTACCGCCACCAGGCCTTCAGCGTCGGTCTGAGGGTGGGCGTTGGCTTCGGTGGGAGCGCCGTGCGTTGCCCACCGCGTGTGACCGACACCGGCCGTCCCGTGGAGGGGTTCGTGATACGCCTTCTGTTCGAGGTTCTTGAGCTTGCCGGCGGCGCGCAGGATGCCGATCTCGTCGGCGCCCATCACCGCCATGCCGGCGGAGTCGTAACCGCGGTACTCGAGGCGACGTAGACCGTCGAGTAGTACCGGCACCACCTCGTCCGCGCCCACGTAGCCGATGATGCCGCACATCTCAAACCTCCTATCGTGTTTGCGGATTAATCTCGTGCCGCGTCGAGGGCGGCGAGGAGCTGGTCGAACGACGCGGCAAAGGCTGTGACCCCCTCCACCTGCAGCTCCTCGGTGACCGCATCGATATCCACGCCGAGGGCGGCGAGGCCGGCAAAGACCTGCTCAGCCGAGGCCGGGTCCTCACTCAGGCTGGCGCGCGGCCGGCCATGGTCGCGAAATGCCTCGAGGGTGGCTGCCGGCAGGGTGTTGACGGTGTCGGCGCCGATCAGCTCTTCGACATAGATCACATCCCGATAGTCTGGGTTCTTGGTGCTGGTCGATGCCCACAGGGGTCGCTGCACCCGCGCCCCCCGCTCGGCGTGCGCCGCAAACGCATCGTCGCCGAAGAGCTCCCCGAAACGGCGGTAGGCGAGCTTGGCGTTGGCGATGGCAGCCTTTCCGCGGAGGACGAGAGCCTCAGGCGTTCCGATCGCATCGAGCGCCGCATCGACTTTGGTGTCGACTCTGCTGACGAAGAACGAAGCGACAGAGGCTACGCGCGCTGGTTCGGCGCACGCCTCGAGACCGCGCAGATACGCTCCGGCGACCGCCTCGTAGTGATCGAGCGAGAACATCAGGGTGGCGTTGACGTTGATTCCTTCCGCAATCAACCGCTCGATGGCTGGAATGCCCTCCGATGTGGCCGGAACCTTAATCATCAGATTGGGCCGGTCAACCGTTCGCCATAACCGTTTGGCCTCCGCGAGGGTGCCCTCTGTATCGCGAGCGAGATGGGGAGAGACCTCGAGACTGACGTACCCGTCGTCGCCACCACTGGCCTCGAAAACCGTCCGCAAAATGTCTGCCGCTCCGCGAATGTCCTCGATCGCCAGGGCCTCATAGAGATCTACCGTCGTCATGGTGGGGTCGTTCTCGAGCAGCTCGGCAACTGCGTCGCCGTAAGCGCCGCCGCCCTCGATGGCCTTCTGGAAGATGGAAGGGTTCGAGGTTACGCCGCGCACTCCGTCGTCCGCTACCAGCCGTGAGAGGCCGCCACCCGAGAGCAGGGCTCGTTCGATGAAGTCGAACCACACCGCCTGCCCGTAATCCCCCCACAACTCTTTCAGTGAATTCATGCCGCCTCCCTAACCAATCTGCGCTCGTGCCCGAAAAACAATCCTCAGAATCTCTCTTCCAATATTTCTACCGACTTCGCCACCACCGCCTCGACGGTGAGTCCGAGGCGCTCGGCAACCTCGGCCCCTGGAGCCGAGGCCCCGAACCGGTCAATGCCAATGACCGCCCCGCCATCGCCCACAATCTCTCCCCACCCCAGGGTGACACCCGCCTCGATCGCGAGCCGCGGAGTTCCTTCGGGCAGCACCGACCGACGATATTCCGCCGACTGCTCACGAAAGAGCTCCCACGACGGCATCGAGACCACGCGTGCAGGGATCCCCCGCATCGCCAGCTCTGCCCTGGCGTCCAGGGCCAGCGAAACCTCGCCGCCGGTGGCTATGAACACGATCTGCGGCGCTCCGCCTTCTTCGTTGATGAGGACGTATGCTCCCCGTGCGACACCATCTGCTCCGAACTCGCTCGCCTCCTCGAGCACCGGCAGCCCCTGTCGACTGAGAAGAAGGGCAGTTGGACCCGTGGTGCGTTCGACGGCGACCCGCCAGGCCGCGGCGGTCTCATTGGCATCGGCCGGCCGCATCACCACCAGACCCGGGATCGTCCGCAGGGCCAGGATGTGTTCCACCGGCTGATGGGTCGGGCCGTCCTCTCCCACCCAGATCGAATCGTGGGTGAAGATGTAGATCACCGGCTGCTCCATCAGCGCTGCAAGGCGAATGGCCGGCCGCATGTAGTCGGAAAAGACCAGAAAGGTCGCTCCATAGGGTCGGATTCCGCCGTGTAGCGAGAGTCCATTGAGGACGGCCCCCATTGCGTGCTCGCGGATACCGAAGCGCAGATTCCGGTTGCCGGGAGTGTCCGCGAGCAGATCTCCGCCGCCGTCAATCAGTGACTTGTTCGACGGCGCAAGGTCCGCCGATCCACCGACCAGCTCGTCAAGCACCGCAGCCAAGGCGCCCAACACCTTTCCCGAGGCGGCGCGAGTCGCGATCTTGGGGCCGTCGGCGTCAAAGACCGGTAGGGCGTCGGTCCAACCGTTGGGGAGCTTGCGGTCAAGGCGCCGCCGCCAATCGCGCGCGAGGTCAGGGTGATTATCGGCCCAGGCATCGAACGACGCCTGCCAACCACGGTGGGCGTCGGCGCCGCAAGCTACCGCTTCCCGGCAGCGGGCCAGGGCCTCGGGCGGCACCAGGAATGCCTCGTCCTCCGGCCAACCGTACGCCTGCTTTGTCGCGCGAACCTCGTCGGCACCGAGGGGGGCGCCGTGGGCCGAGGCGCTGTCCTGCTTGGTGGGGGCGCCCCAGGCGATGTGGGTGCGAACCCGGACCAGGGTCGGCCGCCCGTCATCCGCTGCCGCGGCCTCGAGCGTCGCGGAAAGAGCGTTGAGGTCGTTGCCGTCCTCCACCTCGAGCACCCGCCAGCCGTAGGCCTCAAAACGCGCTGGGACGTTTTCTGAAAAGGAGAGATCGGTTCCCCCTTCAATCGTGATGCGGTTGTCATCCCAAATCCACACCAAGCGGCCGAGCCGCAGGTGCCCTGCGAGGGAGGCCGCCTCGGAGCTCACCCCTTCCATGAGGTCGCCATCCGAGCACAGAACCCAGGTGCGGTGATTGACAACGCGGTGGCCGGGGCGGTTGAACTCCGCCGCCAGGTGGGCTTCGGCCACCGCCATCCCGACCGAGGTGGCGACCCCCTGGCCGAGTGGTCCGGTGGTCATCTCCACACCCGGGACCAATCCGACCTCCGGGTGTCCGGGGGTCTTTGATCCCCACTGCCGGAAATTCTCGAGCTCTTCAAGCGGCAGATCGTAGCCGGTGAGAAAGAGGGTGCTGTACAGGAGCATTGACGCATGGCCGCAGGATAGAATGAAGCGATCACGATCCGGCCACCCGGGATCGGAAGGGTCGTGCTTGAGGAACCTCGTAAACAGCAGGTAGGCCACCGGCGCCAGACCCATCGGGGCGCCCGGATGCCCCGAGTTCGCGCGCTCTATGGCATCGATCGACAGGGCACGGATCGTCGTAACGGCAAGCTGATCGACATCGTCAAAAATCTGAGTCACTGTGCCTCCCGGCCGTCATCGTAAACGATCCGTGCCGTGCACGCTTCCCTGACCCGATAATCCATTACCTCAGGATGCGCGCAGCGCATCCGCAGAGCCCGGGGGGCAGAGGCCCACCACAACGTCTCAATCGGGAAATCACATCTCCGGGCCTGTGCCCCGCGGGCTCTCTGCTAACGGCTGCGTAGCTCGTATAGAACCTGCTTGGCTACCGCCTTCAACGTCTCGAACACACCGATACCCTTGGTGGCGACGGCCTCGAAGGTGGGCTCGCCCTTGAAGTTGAGGAGGCGGTACATATCGTCCACCAGAACCGCGCTTGGCAGGTCGCGCTTGTTGAACTGAAGCACGTAGGGAACGCTCTTCAGGTCAAAACCGTTTTCCATGAGGTTGTCTTCGAGGTTACTCAGGGACTCCTCGTTGGCGTCCATTCGCGCTTCCTGCGAGTCGGCCACGAAAACGACACCGTCGACCCCCTTCAAGATGAGCTTCCGGCTTGCGTCATAAAAGACCTGTCCGGGCACGGTGTAGAGGTGGAAACGGGTCTTGAATCCGCGAACGGCGCCGAGATCGAGCGGCAGGAAGTCGAAGAACAGCGTGCGGTCGGTCTCCGTTGCAAGCGATATCAGCTTGCCCTTTTGCTGCGGTGCCGACTTCTCGAAGATGTACTGGAGATTCGTCGTCTTTCCGCAAAGACCGGGCCCGTAAAAGACGATCTTGACGTTGATCTCGCGCGCGGCGTAATTGATGAAGCTCATTCGGAAAACAATGCGTCGATGTCGTCGTCGGTGATCTCTGCGAACGGTGAAACGGTCTCCACAGTGCCAATGTCAGCAGCCTTGTTCTCCATCTCGTTGATCACCCTCTCAAGGTCGGCCGAGGCTTTGCGGACCCGCAGCCGCACGAGACCCAGCGATGACCGTTCATCAAAGATCACCACCAGGATCAGCCGTTGGCCCACGATCGAGATGTGGATGTTGTCCTTGCGCCCCTCATGGAAGAGGATCGAAAATTCCTTTTCGCCGATGAGTTTGGCAAGACCATCTGTTGCAGCCACGTTGCCGGCGGTGAGCGAGGCGAGGGAGGTGGTGTCGACGAGATCGACCTCGCCGGCGTCCGCAATTTGCTGGCCATTCTTGTCGACCAGAAATACAATCTTGGCGCTTGCGTCCATGCGCAAGGTGTTGAGGAGGTGCTTGATGACCACGAACTCCTCTTCGTACATGACCAGTGTGTTATTCAACGCCTCACACTCCCCAACAGTCTCAATTTATAGCACATCCGCCTCCACGAGGCCAATCGCGGCAACCGGGTCAGATCTCCCGTGGCAGCCGATAACTGTCTTTATTTATCTACAGATACTGGTCAGATCTTGCGCCGGAGCTGGAGCGCCTGGGTGAGCGTCACCCGATCGACCGAGGCCACCTCCCCACCTACCGGAATTCCGGACGCCGGACGGCTGACTTCAACCCCGAGCGGCTGCAGGCGGCGGGCGATAAAGAGTGCCGTGGTCTCGCCCTCGACCGTGGGATCGGTGGCGAGAATCACCTCCGTCACGCCGCCCTCCCGGCAGCGTTCCTCGAGGCGAGTGATGGTCAGGTCGTCTGGTCCTACCCCGTGAAGGGGCGAAAGGTGCCCGAGGAGGGCGTGGTAGAGGCCACGATACTCGCCGGTCTCTTCTACAGCCCACACCGTCGTTGGTTCCTCCACGACCAGAATCGTTCTGCGGTCTCTGCCCGGGTCCCCGCAGACCGCACACGGGTCGGTTTCCGTAAGAAGACTACATTCGGAGCATAACCCCACTGCCTCGCGCAATCCGGCAAGCACCGAGGCAAAGGAATCGAGCTCGTTCGGGTCGATGGTCAGAAGATGCTCAGCCAGACGCTGCGCCGTCCTCGGACCGACTCCGGGGAGGCGCTCGAGGTGAGCCAACAAGGTGCGCACGGTAGGCGGCCGCAAATCCATCAGTCGCCGCCGTCCGGGCGTACCGCCACTACATCTCCCCCCAGAACCCGGGAGGCCAGAGTCACACCCGGATCCGAGCGAACCTCCTCTTCGAGGGAGGCGCGCTCGACGGCTGCAGCGGCAGGCTCAGCAGCCATATTGTCAACCGCATCCTCGGCCGCACCAAGGAGGTCGCGTTCAGATGACCGCGTTGCCTTTGCAGGACCACCTCCACCCTGCACCGAGCTCGGTCCTGTCCCAGAGGGGCCGCCGCCCGCGGTCGGCGGCATCTCTGCGGGACCCGATGCAGCGCCCGGCGTCGGCGCGAGCTCTCCCGACCCTTCAAGCCAACCCTCGAGGGTGCGCACCGTCGGCCATCGAGCGAGCCGTAACGATGCCACCTCGAGCGCCAGCTCGCGGTTCCCGGCTTCGCGGAGGAGACGTTCCTGTT
>JAOZUP010000039.1:14060-16112 GCA_029938595.1 Thermoanaerobaculales bacterium
GCCACCTCGAGCGCCAGCTCGCGGTTCCCGGCTTCGCGGAGGAGACGTTCCTGTTCGAGCCACAAACCGAGCATACGGCCCAGGGGATCTGCACCGTGGGCAGCGGCAATCGGCTGCAGGACCTCGCGGTGGGAGTCCGATAGCGAGGATTCGAGGTCAGGGTCGACCGCGAGGTATAGGATGGTGCGAAGCACGCGCCCGATTTCTCGATACAGCACCGAGGCGTCCTGGCCTCCGACAAGCTGATTGCGCAACATCGACAAGCCCTCGGCAATGCGGCCCGAAGCAAGGGCGTCCACGAGCCCGGCGGTCGCCTCTATCGGGGGCACACCCAGCACCGTCGCTACCGCCCGATCGTCGACTTCGTCCGCGGCAAAAGCGCGCAGTTGATCAAGCAGCGACAGCGCGTCACGCACGCTGCCCTCCGCGGCGCCGGCAATCGCCGCCGCAGCCGACGGCGAAAGCGTGAAGCCCTCGGTGGCCGCAATCTCGCACAGACGACCACGGATCAACTCCGTGCCCACCGGCCGAAACTCGAGCTGCTGGCAGCGCGAGAGGATGGTGGCCGGAACCTTGAGGCGTTCGGTCGTGGCAAATATCCAGAGGATGTAAGGGGGGGGCTCCTCGATTGTCTTGAGAAGCGCGTTGAAGGCCGATTTCGAGAGCATGTGAACCTCGTCCACAATGATGACCCTGAACCGGTCCCTGGTCGGATGGTAGCGAAGCAGCTCCTGGAGCTGACGGACGTCATCAACGCTGGTGTTGGTGGCCGCATCCATCTCAATCACGTCGAGGCTCGATCCGTCTGTGATTTCCCGGCACGAGACGCACTCGCCGCAGGGCTCGGCGGTCGGTCCCTCCGAACAGTTGACGGCCTTGGCGAGCAGCCGTGCGGCGGTGGTCTTGCCAACGCCCCGTAAACCGGAGAACAGATAGGCCTGGCCGAAAGTACCGGCCCGAAGGGCGTTGGTGAGCGTCTGCACCACCGCCTCCTGGCCGAGCAAGTCGTCAAAACGCTGCGGCCGCCACGTGCGAGCGAGTACTTGGTAGGTCATCGGGGTATGTTAGCCCGGAATTAGGAATTAGGAATTAGGAATTAGGAATGCCCGGCCACCCACCCCCTGGCCAAAGGCACTTCATGAGTCGGTCCTCGAATCGTGCCTACGTCCGTGCACGTTGAAAATGTGCGCCGGAGCACACTACCACTCGCTATCCACGTCACACCGTCAACCAAATCCAATCAGCCGCGTAACAATAGGGGTAGACCCGGCATAGCCGTTTCAACATGGTGTGTCGGGAATTCACTATGGTACCGTGCGGTTTGCTCTCGTTGAGAGAAACAAGGAGGTCTGTCATGTTTACTCGGAAAGTCGCCGTCGTCTTCGTCACCCTGGTGCTCGCCACCTCTGCAATTTTTGCCATCGCACCCGGCGACGATCTCCTGATCGCGGGAGCGGCGCGAACTAATAGATGGCATTCGGATCTCTTGATCAATAACGCCGGTACCACCACGGTGTCGGTGGATGTTCTGTGGCTGGAACGAGATCAGGCCAACCCGAATCCTATATCGCGCACTTTCAGCATCGGCCCGGACGAAACGCTCATCCTGGACGATGTCATCCTGAATAACTTCGGAATGAACAACGCTGCCGGGGCATTCCGCATAACTGCGACGGGTGGCGAGGTCACCGCCAACCTCATTGTCTTTTCGGGATTTGACAACCCCACCACCGGCACCTTCGGCTCGGGCTTTGAGGCCATCCCGGCATCCGCTGCGACGGGGGCGGGAGAGTCCACGACCGTCATGGGTCTCGCCTCGACCAGTTCCTTCTATACCAACATCTTCGCCCTCGCCGGGGCCAATGGCGTCACCATGGACCTCGACCTCCTCGATCCCGATGGGGATGTCCTCGACACCACGACGGTCACCCTGGGAGCCTATGAGCCGTGGCTGTCCTTCCGAACCGATCTCTGGGATGTCAGTACATTTGAAAACGGCACCGTGCTGGCACGGGTTTCCGCCGGCTCAGCAGTGATCCTCGGTTCAAAGAC
>JAOZUP010000339.1 GCA_029938595.1 Thermoanaerobaculales bacterium
CGCAAGCGACCGCCATCTCACGACGTCTCGCGGCCCTCGCGACGAGGCCCTCCGCGACAGCGCCACGCCGACAGAGGCTTCCCGGCGGAGGATTCGAGCTGGGGGACGGCAAATCCGAAATTCGAAATTCGAAATTCGAAATTCCGCGGTGCCGAAGGAACGACGTGTAGTCGTTTCCGTATACTGTTTAGTGGGGCGGCGCTGCCGCCCCGTTTCATAGGAGATTGGATGAACCCCGTTTCGGACACCGTCCTCGACCGTCTTGAACGTCTGCACTCGTCGATCGTGCGTGTGATCCGCGGTAAGGCGGAGATCGTCGACGCCCTCATTGCGGCCCTTCTGGCGCGCGGCCACGTGCTGCTCGAGGACGTCCCGGGCGTTGGCAAGACGACCCTCGCTCAGGCCCTCGCGCGCTCGCTTGATCTCGAGTTTCATCGCATCCAGTTCACCTCCGATACCCTGCCGTCGGACATCATCGGCATCTCGGTCTACCGCCAGAATCGGGAAGAGTTCGAGTTTCTACCAGGCCCCCTGTTTTCCAATGTGGTTCTGGCCGACGAGATCAACCGCGCTGCCCCGCGCACCCAGTCCGCCCTCCTCGAGGCCATGAGCGAGCACTCGGTGACGGTCGAAAAGACACGCCACCGCCTGGCCGAGCCGTTCATAGTGGTCGCGACCCAGAACCCGGTGGAGTCCACCGGCACCTACCCGCTGCCCGAGTCGCAGCTCGATCGTTTCCTGATGCGGCTCTCGATGGGTTATCCGGGGCACGATGAAGAGCTCGATCTGCTGCGCACCAGCGGCGCCGAGCCGCAGCTCGGACAGCTCGAGCCGGTGCTTAACGCGCGCGAGGTTATCGAGATGCAAGACCTTGTCACCGAGGTCCACATTTCGGACGGGCTGCTCGAGTACCTGCTCGAGGTTGTCGAGGCGACCCGTAGCCACCAGGCGCTCGCGCTCGGCGTCTCTACTCGTGGGTGTCTTTCCTGGCAGCGGTCGTCCCAGGCTCTGGCGTTGGTGCGGGGCCGGGCCTTCGTGATCCCTGACGATCTCCAGGATACCGCCGAGGCGGTCCTCGCCCATCGTCTGCTGCACGCCGACCCGCTGGTCGGCGACGGCTGGGAGCGAAGCCGCTCCGAGCGCGCGGTCATCCGTTCGATCCTCGAGAAGATCCCCGTCCCAAGATGAGAATGAGAAATGAGGGAGGAGTTAGGAATGAGGAATTAGGAATTTGGAATCCCCTGCCACCCCCCGTGAACATAACGGGCGGGTGAGCGGCATTCCTAATTCCTAATTCCTAATTCCTAATTCCTAATTCGAACCATGAGTTTTTCAGAGAGCTTCCCCGGTTTCCGCCTCCGTCTCACCCGCTGGGGCCTCGTCTATTTGGTGACGAGCGTCGTCCTCGGCATGGCAGCGGTGAACACGGGCAACAACGCGTTGATGGCGGTCCTCGGTCTCGCGCTCGGCAGCTACGTTATTTCCGGCATCTGGTCGCGACAGGTCCTTGGGAATATCCGGGCGACGATCGAGCTTCCGTCCGAGATCTACGCGGGGCGGCCGGCAGTGATAGGGGTGGGGCTCGAGAACACCTCCCGGTTCCTGCCCGCGTATGGTTTGGTGGTTCGGGACAGCGACGGCCGTACTGTGATCCACGAGCCGTTGCTGGTGACCATGGGTCGGCGGCGGCACTCGGTCGAGCTGGTTTTCCCCGATCGTGGTCGCCACGAAATCGGCGCCTGGCGTCTTGACGTTCTCCTTCCCCTCGGGTTCTTCCTGAAGTCGAAAGTACTGATTTTCGACCGGGAGGTGCTCGTTTACCCACGTCTCCTGCCAACGTCCTCGGCATCGGTCCGCCGCGGCGGTGGGCGGCGTTCCCCGGATGCCCTCGAGTCGCGGGGTCGGGAAGGCGAGGTGACCCAACTACGGGACTTCAGAGAGGGTGATGAACTGAGGTCGCTGCACTGGAAGCAGACTGCGCGGCAGCAACGTCTGGTCGTCGTCGAGCGTCAGAGAACCGCCAAGAAGTCGATTTTCTTCGTTGTTGATCCGCGTCTCGAAGATCCTGCGGATCCGAGACAGCGCGACCAATTCGAGCATCTTGTCTCGGAGGTTGCCACCGCGGTCGTGTTGCGGTTGCGGGAGGGCGTACCGGTGGGAGTCGTGATCGGATCCCTCGTGGTTCCTCCCGCGCGGTCGGTTCGACAGGCGCCGATCTTGCTGCAGCCGCTGGCGGAGGTCATGCCTCGTCCGCCTTCCGATGCGGCGCCGGCGGAGGTTGGTGCGGTGAGGACGCAGTTCTTCTCGGTATCGGAGGCGAGAGGCTGATGTCGGTGGAAGAGTATCGCCGGTTGCTCGGGATTCTCCTGTTGTGGGCGCTGGTTCCATTCCCGTTCCTCTACATCATCCTGCCGCCGTTTTGGCTCGCGACTGCTGCTGTGGGCTTGGTTCTGGTCGTCCGGCCGTCGATCAACCTTCGCCTTTCGCAGACGACCCTCAACCTCATCGGTGTCGGCATCATCATCGCGGTTGTGGTTGCCGGCGGAATGCGGGTCGGGCCGTTGCGCCCGCTGGGGCATCTCCTGCTGCTTCTGACCTCGGTTCGATCGCTCATGGTTACCGACCGGCGAACCTTCCTCCGCGCCCTGCTGCCTGTATCCCTGGTGTGGCTGGTCGCCCTGACCTCGTCAACCCATGTGACCGTGGTGGTGTACTTCTGTTTTTCGGCCGTGCTCTGGTGGTGGACCGGAATGCGGATCCATCTCGCGGGGATCGAACAGAGCGGGCGGCGGATCGGAAGATCACTCCCGCGGATGCGGCATGTCGTTGTCGCGGCGGTCTTCGCATTGATCCTATCAATCCCGATCTTCCTGGCGCTGCCCCGTCTTCGTTCGCCGTGGATAGCGGGGCGAGGAGGGGCGAACAGCGTGACGGGTTTCACGAGCAATGTCGCCCTCTCCGGAGTTGGTTCCATCCTCCAGTCCCACGAGGTGGCAATGGTAGTTCGCTCGGAATCGGATGATCCGCTCAGGGAGGGGTGGATGCGGTTGCGTGCCACCGCCCTCGAGCGGATGACCAAGGATTCATGGTCGGCGCGCGGCGCCTCTCGGATCCCTGAATATCGTGATGGGATGGTTTGGCCTCACGGGACAAGGTGGAACCTGGAAGACACAGTCGAGCTCGAAATCGAGCTCGAACATCCGCGGCGGTACCTCTTCCTTCCGGAGGGGGCGATTGCGGTATCGTCTCCGGTGGAGGTTCGACTCGATAGCTCGGGAGGGGTTGTGCTCGCGTCCCGGGTCCGGGGCCCCCTGAGGTACTCGGTCTGGGTGACCCTGGGGCCGGCGCCGCGGGCGACCGATCGTCCTCTCGACCGTCTGCCGCAGTTCGAGCTGCACCCCGACGTGAGTCTGCTCGCGGCTGAAATCGTTGCCGGTCTCGACACCGATCTGGCGCGAGCGTTTGCGGTGGAGAGCTTTTTACAGCAGAACTACACATACTCGATGAGCGGAATGACCCACCTCCGGTCCGATCCCATTGCCTGGTTCCTGCTCAATGAACGCCAGGGCCACTGCGAGTACTTTGCCGGGGCGATGGTGGCCCTTCTGGTCGATCTCGGAATCCCGGCCCGCATGGTGGCGGGCTACAGCGGAGGCGCGCTTTCCCCCGATGGCGACGAGGCCGTGGTTCGTGAGGCCAATGCCCATACCTGGGTCGAGGTGAGAGTCGGAGAGGGTGACGGATGGACCGTCTTCGACCCCACCCCGGAAGGGAGCGTTCCATCGTTGAGCCGACCCAACAGCGGCGATCGAATCCGCTGGGCCCTCGATTGGGTGCAGTCGGGATGGGATCGGTACATTCTCACCTTCGGATTCGGTGAACAGGTACGGCTGCTGTCGGCGGCGGCGGACGGATTCAAATCGATCACGAGAGGTGCCTCCTTGCCCTACCTGCTGTGGATGACGATGTGCGCCATTCTTGCTGGAATTGTGTGGTGGTTGGTGCGTCGGCGGCCGGTGGCTCGGTTCCGATGGAGACCCAGGGGCGGCTTTCCGGCCGCAATGGCGGTGGAACGGGCCGCCCGGCGTCTCGAACAAGACGGGGTTGCGGTGCCGTCGAGTGCCACGGTGCGCTGGATCGCCGATCGGACCCGCGCGCGGTGGCCGGCGGCGGGCGTCCCGGTAGGCGAGCTCGCGTGGCTCGCCGAGCGGGAGCTCTACTCGGGCGAGGAACGGAACCTCGCCGATCGTCGCGTAGTCCGACATCTGTGGACGCGAACCAAACAGGCGATGGGGTGATGTAGAGGCAGCTACCGGTTGAACCACAGAGGCACAGAGACACGGAGAGAAACACAGAGACATCGCAAACACGAAGACACGAAGACACAAAGGTCGCCCACCCATCGCAATTTGCCCACAGATCACGCAGATAACGCAGATACGCAAGGAAAATCTTGCCGAAACGGAGAAGTCGTACCGTGGATTGGCGGCGGAACAGTCGGCGATCTGACGATCGCCGCCCACCGGTGGAAAGCCCGTCTGCTCCGAACGCAAGCGTTCGTCGCAGCCGCGCTTCCCACCGACCGACG
>JAOZUP010000040.1 GCA_029938595.1 Thermoanaerobaculales bacterium
GCCGCGACACCCTCGGGTAGTCGATGGGCTCCGAGGAGATGACGACCTCGGCGCGGGCTGCCCCGCCGCGTGACTCGGGACCGTAGGACTGGGTCTGCACCGCCTGGTAACCGGCCCGTGTCGCAGCCTCGCCAAGAACGACGCCGGCGAGAATGACGCCCTGCCCGCCAAAGCCGCAGATTCGAATTTCCTTCTTCATCGAGATGACTTCTCCAAGCCCATTTGCGCCGATGCGTGGCGCACGCCCATTTCCAGTGCCGCGATGTTTTTCTCCTCGGTTCCCGGCGGAACACTGCCGGTGACGGTTCCCAGCAAGGACTCATGCGACACGATTTCCGCGATCTCGTTGACGAAGCCCATCATGAGCATGTTGGCGATGATTTTGCGGCCGAACTCCTTGAATGCGATGTCGGTGGCCTGCAGCCCGAACGAGCGCGCCTGATCGTCCTCGGCCGGTGTGACCAGGTCCGACTCGAAAAACAGCAGGCCGCCGTCCACCAGGGCGCCCCGGTAGGCGTCGTAGGACTGCTGCGACATCGTCACCAACACGTCCACTTCGTCGTGGACCAGGTCGTAGATCTCGCCGCTCTCGATCCCGACATCACTCTTGGTCAGACCGCCCCGCGAGGCGCTCCCGTAGGACTGCGTGTGGATGCAGTTCTTGCCGTCGAGCATGGCGGCCTTACCGAAGATGAACCCGCACAGCACGACCCCCTGGCCCCCGAAGCCGGCAAAGCGCAGCCTCATCGCCCCGTTTCCAAGGCCGAGGTGTCCTGGCGCAGACCGCGGTCCAACTCGGCGCTGATCGACTCCCGGCGCTCCGATATGAGCTGCCGCAGGCCGTCACCGAACTCGGCCCGCTGCCTCTCCACGAGCTTGCCGACCACGAACTTCCCTTCCAGATCTTCCTCCGACATGCCATCGGTATCATCAACGTGGATTGAAGCATCGCGCAGTTGTTTGAGGAGGGTGACCGGATCGCTGGTGCCGGTCATCTTGCCGTAGCTCACCGGACACTGGCTGATGATCTCGACGAAGCTGAAACCCTTCTTGTTGATGGCGTTCTGCATTGACTCCATCAGTTGGAACACGTGATAGGTCGTCCATCGCGCAACATAGCTCCCACCCGCCGCTGCGACCACATCGGCGATCTTGAACGGGTGTTCCAGGTTGAGATACGGCGTCGTCGTTGTGCGTGTACCGAACGGGGTCGTGGGCGATACCTGTCCGCCGGTCATACCATAGATGAAGTTGTTGACCAGAAAGACCGACAGGTCGAGGTTGCGGCGGGCCGCGTGGATCAGGTGGTTGCCGCCGATTCCGGCGAGGTCCCCGTCGCCGGCGATGATGATCACCTTCATGTCCGGCCGCATCACCTTGACGCCGCAGGCGAAGGCGATCGCCCGGCCGTGGGTGGTGTGCAGCGTGTCGCACAGAAAGTACGGGCTCGGGATCCACGACGAGCAGCCGATGCCGGTGACGCAGACGATCTCGCGGGGATCGATATGCATCTCGTCGATGGCGTGGGCAAAGGTGTTGAGCACGGTGCCGCCGCCACAGCCGACACAGAAGGTAGTTGGAAGGACCTCCTTCCGCAGGTATCGCAGGAGCCGGTGATGCGCGGGCCCGCTCTCCTCCTCGACCTCACTAGGGCATAGCCCGAGCAGTGGATCGCGGGTACCGTACACGGGCAGGTGCTGCGACTCGTCCGCTTCGCCGGAGGTGAACGCCTCGAAGAATTCCGGGTCGATGAGCCCTTTCAGCATGAGTCTGTCGCCTCCACGATCGCGGCATGGATCTCCTGCGAGGAGTGCACCACGCCACCGATCTTCGACAGCGGCACCACCTCGCAATCGACGAACCGCTCAACCTCGCGGGCCAGCTGCCCGAGGTTCATCTCCGGTACGAGTAATTGACGAAGACCGCGACTCGCCTCCTGGATCCTCGAAATCGGGAATGGCCAGATGGTCACCGGCCGGCAGAAACTGACAGAGCGACCTTCACTCCGGGCCCGGAGCACCGCCCCCTTGGCGGGCCGGGCTGTAGCCCCGTAGGCGAGGACACCCACCTCGGCGCCCTCCTCCGAATCCACGTCCACCAGCGCGATCTCCTCGCGTGCCTGTTCGATTTTGGCCACCAGCCGGCGCACGAGCCGGTCGTGGACCGACTGTGTCTGCACATCGCGCAGACCGTCCTCCTTGTGGGTAGAACCGGTCACGTGCACGAACCCGCCGTCGCCAAACTCGGTCATCGGCGGGACTATCGCGCCGCCGAAAACATCTTCCCCTTCGCGGGCCTTCCTACGCTGGGTCTGCTCGACCGTTCTCGGGTCGGGCAGGATCACCCGTTCCCGGAGGTGACCGATCTCACCGTCCATCAACAGGATGACCGGAGTGCGGTACTCCTCGGCGAGGTTGAAGCAGCGGATCACGAGATCGAAAGCCTCCTGCGCCGAGGAGGGCGCCAAGGCGATGATCTCGTGGTCGCCATGGGTGCCCCAGCGGGCCTGCATGACGTCGCCCTGAGCCGGCAGCGTGGCCTGACCGGTCGACGGACCCGAGCGCTGAACATTGATGATGACACAGGGCGTCTCGGTCATGCAGGCATAGCCGATGTTCTCCTGCATGAGCGAAAAGCCCGGTCCGCTGGTGGCAGTCATCGCCCGAGCTCCAGCCCACGCGGCGCCTATTACCGCCGAGATGGATGCGAGCTCGTCCTCGAATTGGACGTAATACCCACCGACGTTCGGCAGTTCGCGTGCCATCACCTCGGCGATCTCCGAGGCCGGGGTGATGGGGTAGCCGCCGAAAAACGTGCAGCCGGCGAAGATGGCGCCGAGAGCGGCGGCCTCGTCACCCTGAATGAAATGCTCCTGCTCCGCCAGTCCGGCCAGGTAGAGATCGGTGAGTTCGATGTTCTCAGCCGGCCTGTTCATCAAGCCACTCGTTCACGATAAAGATCGCGAACTCAGGGCACAGGAGCTCGCACAACCTGCAGCCGTGACACTCGTACGCCTGCTCCACCACGGGTGGGTAGTAGCCCTTGGAGTTGAGGGTCGTGGACACTCCGAGAACTCCGGTTGGACAGAACTCGGAGCAGATCCGGCAGCCCTTGCAAAATTCCTCGTCAATATAGATCATGTCTCAGTCTCGCAACACCCTCAGGTGCAACACGTGCATTCAATCTAACAAGGCGGAACGTGAGGGTCAATGAGCCCTGGCGTGGCTTTGGGGTTGGTTCTTGTAGCGCCGACTTTCAGTCGGCGTCGACGGCGATGAGGATGGGGTATGACAGAGGATTTGTAGCGCCGACCTCCAGGTCGGCGTCGGAAACGTTGAGGCACGGACGTACGCCCACCTGGAGGTGGGCGCTACAATCGACCGCAATGTCTGGTACGAAGATGAATAGGCCCATCAAACCCGATCGCATCGTCGACCCGAGAACGATCGCGTTTTCTGAACCTGCTTATCGTGGTGTTCTTCCGCATATGCACAAACCTGGCTGTACATACTTCGTGACCTTTTGCCTTGCAGATGTTGCCCGGAAACGCGCGATTGAAAGAAAAAGGTTGCTGGCAGCAGACGATCCTTCAGAAGTTTTTGAGGCGGTAGAATTCGAACCAACGACGGGCGCCTGCATTTTGAAGGATGAGGCGCTGGCCGCCATCGTCGAGAGCTCCTTGCTTCACTTCCAAGGCGAGAGATACGCCTTGGGCGCGTGGTGCGTCATGCCGAACCATGTGCATGTCATCATCACGCCGCTCGGCGATCATGTCCTTCCCAAGATCCTTCAGTCTTGGAAGGGATTCTCCGGACGCCAAATCAACCGGAGGCTAAAACGCAGTGGACCCGTCTGGCAAAAGGAATCGTTCGATCACATTGTTCGAAACGTCGGTTGCTACGAGAACTTCGTTTCCTATGTAGAGCGCAACCCTGTTGTCGCGGGTCTTGTATCGAGACCGTCTGACTGGCGATTCAGTAGCGCGCGCCATCGGGAAAATTTGTAGCGCCGACTTTCAGTCGGCGTCGACGGCGATGAGGATGGGGTATGACAGAGGATTTGTAGCGCCGACCTCCAGGTCGGCGTCGGAAACGTTGAGGCGCGGACGTACGCCCACCTGGAGGTGGGCGCTACAAAGATGGACACGGCATACTGAGGTTGGAGTTTGGCGATGCTGTTGACCCAGATCCTGCCCCGGGCACTGTTGTTGTGGCCCGATGAACCGGCGGTCCTGTGCGGCTCCGAGAGCTTCACCTACCGAGATGTGGCCGATCGGGTCGGTCGGTTGGCGGCCGTACTGGCTGGCCTCGGCATCGAGCCGGGAGATCGGGTCGCCATCCTGCACCGGAATTGCCATCGGATGCTCGAGACGTACTTTGCGGCGGTTCACGCCGGCGCGATTCTGGTGCCCATGAATCACCGACTCACCGCCGCGGACTTGGCGTATATCCTCGACGACACCTCGTGCCGGGTGATGATCGCGGACGACGGTTGGTGCGACGTTGCCGCAGAGGCGATCGCGACCTCACGCACCCCGTGCACGCCGATCTGGAGCAGAATGGGCGGGCCGATCGAGCGAGTGGTTGAAGGGCCGGACTATGAAAGCCTGCTGAAGGAGGTCGGTGAGCAGGCGCTCCCCAACCCCGCCTCGAGCGAGGACGACCCGGCCAATGTGTACTACACGAGCGGCACCACCGGCCATCAGAAAGGGGTGGTTCTCACCCACCGAAACATCTCGAGCCACGCCCTCGCGACCATCGCCGAGCTCGGCTTGACCGACAGCGATATGTGGGCTCATGTAGCACCCATGTTCCACCTCGCCGACGCCTGGGCCACCTGGGCAATCACCTGGGTTGGTGGCCGCCACGTGATGGTGGGCGCGTTCGATCCCGCTGCGGTGTTCCAGACATTTGCCGAGTGTGAGGTGACGGTGACCAATCTGGTCCCGACCATGCTCAACGATCTGGTCAACCACCAGGATTCGCAGGGTGTCCGGTTGCCGGCGTTCCGCCTCGTGATGAGCGGAGGAGCGCCCATCTCGCCGCAGCTCGTGCGGCGGGTCATCGACACCTTCCGCTGCGAGTACGTGCAAACCTACGGTCTCACCGAGACCAGTCCCTATCTCACCTTCTCCCTCCTCAAAGAGCATCTCCGGCGCCTGCCGCCGGAGGATCAGATCCGCTACCGCTCAATGACCGGCCGGCCCGCCCTCGGTGTCCGGCTGCGACTGGTCGATGAGGAAGGGAATGATCTCCCCACGGATGGGCGAACCGTGGGAGAGATCATCGCCCGCGGCGACCGCGTAACCCCGGGTTACTGGCAACTGCCCGACGCCACCGCCGAGGCATTTCGCAACGGATGGTTTCACACCGGCGACCTCGCCACCGTGGACGGCGAAGGCTACTTCAATATTGTCGACCGCAAGAAGGACGTGATCCTCACCGGCGGAGAGCTGGTCTACTCCACCGAGGTGGAGAACGTCCTCTACGACCACCCGGAGGTGTTCGAGGCGGCGGTTATCGGCGTCGCCGACGATCGCCTGGGCGAGAGCGTCACCGCCTTCGTCGTGCTCAGGAGCGACGTGTCGTGTGGCGCCGACGAGCTGGCGCGACACTGCCGAGACCGGCTCGCCCACTACAAGTGCCCGCGCACGGTCGGGATCGTCGAGGCCCTGCCGAAGACCGGTTCCGGAAAAATATCCAAGAGGGCTCTCAGGGGGTGGGTTAGCCGGACTCCGAATTCTTCACCTCAAGTGCCTTGAGGATCTTCTGCGGGGTAATCGGGAGCTCGGTCATGCGGACGCCGATGGCGTCATAGATGGCGTTGGCGATCGAGCCGAGCACCGGCACCATCGAGCCCTCCCCCACCTCCTTGGCACCGTAGGGGCCCCGCGGCTCGTAGCTCGGCACCGCGATCGACTCGATCTCGGGGGTGTCACCGATCGACGGAAGCCCGCCTTCTTCGACATGCGGGGTATGGCCAACTTCTATGATCCGATGAGCTATCTCCTCAACCTGGCTTGCGCCGAGATGGCGGTTTCTCCGGACGATGCGATGGAAATTTCGAAATTCGAAATTCGAAATCCGAACGAGAACTAGCGATCAGGTTCCCGGTTCATCTTCGCCAGGCTCATTCTCGACCAGTTTCCAAACTCCGCCGGAACGGTCGAACAACACGTCTGTCGGAATCGAAGATGCGATCCCTGAGATTTCGTCGAGCACGGTCACAGCCACGGTGTGCTGGCCGGGGGGAAGTACGATTTCCATCGGAATGTGAAACACGAATTTGTTGTCTTCGCTTGGGAGGCTGGCAATCTCGATCGGGTAAACCATCTCGATCAGTGGGCTGAGTTCGCGTTCGAGGTCCGCAGTGACCATGAAAACCCGCACCTGGCCGACCCATTTATCCCCGACAGGCTTGAATGCCAACCCGTCACTCGGGAGGAGCACTTGGAAAGCAAAACGGATCTGTTCTCCCTCGGGTGTGCCCGGGTGCGGAACGGCCCAGGAAATATTCAGGGGATTGTCGACTTCGGGGAGGACCAGGGTCGCGAGGGTCTGGGCGGCGACCCGGTCGCGGGCGCTGAGGGCGATATAACGGGAACGATGCCTGACCCTGACTTTCTTCCGATCAACTTCGACATCGATCTTGTGGGCTTTCCCGTCGCCGGCGCGAGGTGGGTGGTAGCCCAGAGAATAGTAGGCTTTGACATCCGCACCCAAAGGCGCCAACGTTGCGTTGGTTGGTTTGAGAACCGACATGCCGCCGGTGCCCTCGGCCATCGACTGCAAGGTGGTTGTGCTGTTGAAGTAGGTGTTGGTTTGCTGGGCTCTGAGCATGTCCGAGTTTCGATAGGCGACGCTGCCGGAAATCTCAGATGAAATCGCCGTTCCCGAAGCCAATCCCCGTGATCCTCCTTCGCCATAAATGGTGTGAATGGTGACCCCGAGAGTGCAGGCGTGAGCGACGACATCGCTGAGTTCCCGCGGCGAACCCTGGGGCCGGACATTGCGGCCGGTGGTGGTCGTACTTCCGGGATTGTTCCAGTGGTCGGAGCGGTAGGGAATGCCGTCGCTGAGATGGAAGATGATTTTGCGGCCGGGCACTGCGGCAAAGCTGTCGACAAAGTACTGGAGGTTTCTCCACGTCATACGGATGAACGAGCGGTAATCTTCGGTGAGCGCGTCAAGAGAGGCCTGACGATCTGCTGCGACGGCTGCGATCATCGCCGGGTTTCCTCCGGCGACCGCATCCTCGGCCTGGACCCAGGATTTGAGCATCATGTTCTCGAAACCGTCCATCATGCCGGCCTGACCGGCATTCTTGATTTCCTTGCCGAGGGCGTTGACGATCCGGCCGACGTCATCGGTGAACGGAACGCGAATTTTCACCAGGCCGTTGTAGACAACGAGCATCATTTTGGTGCCCGGAGGCACCTCTTCTTCGATGAACCGTTGAATTTTGGGTATCAGCCGCCGGAGGCTCTGCGGGCGCATGAAGACCTGATCCAGATAGAACACGACGTGACGGTCGTTGAACTCTTGTGGGCTGGGTCGGGAAGGGTCGGTGATTGTTTCGACTTCGATTTTATCGTCGCTGTCGCTTTCCGGAGGTGTGAGCCGGGTCTCGGATGCGTAGAAGTTGGAGATCTCCATCTCGACGCCGTCCTCGAAGATTTTGAAGTCATCCCGGTCGAGACCGACGATGGGTCTTCCCTTGCGGTCGGTGACGACCACATCAACGGTCACTACTTCGACACTGACCTCCGAGGAAAAGCGAGCTGTTGGGGGGGGCGATTCCTGGGCTTCCAGAGGAGTGCCTCCGAAAATCACTACCAGCCCAGCGAATGCCGCTTTGAAAAACAGGCGGAACGGTAATTTTGGGCCGCCACCCGGAGAGGACGATCTGTGCAGATTTCTATACATCGGCGACCTTTCCTCGGCCGGCAATGGGCCAGAGTCCGGCGTTTTGCCGAAACAGGCCGGCCCGCAACCTCCAATATTGCATCTTTGGTGCCAGGTCTTCGGTCAGGAAATGTTCGACGGTAATTTTTACAGCTATGACCATCGAAAGCACGGCGGTATGCTCAGTGCAACGATGGAATACCGTAACGATCTTCTCGTCTGGGTCTTTCACCTCAAGCGTGGTGGCGGTCACGCCGTCGTGAACTGGATCGCGCGCAATATGGACCGGCAGGTCTTTCACCTCAACAACGCCTTTTCGAAGCCGTTCAAGGTTCGCTGGCGGGGCGAGAAGATCTTTCGCCGGATCACCGATCCAGAGCGCTACGGTGGCCCTGGCCAGCGCCTTTACAATCTCGAGCTGCAACCTGGCACCGGCTACCGGGAGGTCGCGGGAATGAGGGATAGGAATTTCCTTTCATTCCACCCAAGGCTAGCACGGCGTTCAGGCCCGTTTTGGGGCCCCAAGGCAAGTGTCGGCGCGTCGAACGGCCTCCCGAATCGGCAGGGACCGGCGGTCGCGAGAGCCTGCCCCGGCACAACAACCTCGAACCCCGATCCCTGGCCTCGTTACCGCCGCCATGAGCACACCCCGCACAGGCGGCGGCTGCAGCTAAGAGATTCAGGAAGCGGCGGGGAGAGCTGCCGCGCTTGGTGGACCGCGAGGAGATCGCGCCCTCCTCCTGCTGCCGACGCTTCCCCCGCGACACGTTCGAGTACGCACCGCTGTACCTGACCAGGTGGCGCCGCGGCTCAGGAATGTGCATGATCACACGAACAAGGAATTCCGCCCGGTCGAAGGCCTCGGCCGCATCGCCGGGTTGCTCGCAGCGGCCGTCGTGGCCCCCCTTCGGCCGATAGAGAACCTCACCGTCTCCGCCCCACTGCATCTGCTCGAGGCTGATGGGCAGCCGCATAACGTAGCGGGCGAGACGCTCCACCGCCGGCTGATCCTCGGGCTCGACTCTCACACGGTTGTGCACCGAAAACCCCGTGTGGCGCCACGACAGCAGCAGCTCGGTCCGCTCCTCGGTGAGCAGGTCACCCGGAAGCTCCGGCCTTCTGGGCCGCCCTTGGCGCCCCAGCGTCGCGCCATCAGCGTGGTCGTTCGTAAGGAGGCCGGAAGGTCTGCGACCACGCTGATGACGCGCCGGCGGCCTCCATCCGAGCCGGAACAACCAGAGTGTGGCGCGCCCACCGCTGCACACATCAGCTCGCGAACCGTCTCCCAGGCCGCGCGTGCGAGCCCTCCGAGCAGCTCCCGGTGGTGCAAGAAGTACGTCGCAGCTCAAAGCGATCATTGTCTGTCGCCGCTCCGCGGCTTGAGGTTTTTTTGATTCGTCCATTTCCTGGGGCTGACGCCCCAGGCTAATCATCTGTCGCCCCTCCGGGGCTCTCGATCGACCTTCAACCGGCGTCAGCGGGCTAGTCGGACGACTCCTTCTCCTCGAGCGCCTTGAGGATCTTCTGCGGCGTGATCGGCAGCTCGTACATGCGCACGCCGACCGCATCGTAGATGGCGTTGGCTATCGAGCCGAGCACCGGCACCATGGAGCCCTCACCCACCTCCTTGGCACCGTAGGGGCCCCGCGGCTCGTAGCTCGGCACCGCGATCGATTCGATCTCGGGGGTATCTCCGATCGATGGAATCAGGTAGTCGTGGAGGTTCGGGTTGAGAATGCGCCCCTTGTCGTCGAAGATCATGTCCTCGCTCAGGACCTCACCGACCCCCATCACGATCGATCCCTCGACTTGGCCGTGGAAGGCGATTGGATTGATGACCGTGCCCGAGTCGTGGGCGTCGGTGAACTTGATGATTCGGACCACTCCGGTCTCGGGGTCGACCTCAAGCTCGCACACCGAGGAGCCGAAGCTGAAGGCGGGCGAGGTGCCGACCGTCGCACCCTTGAAATCACCCCCGAGGCTCGACGGCGGCTCGTAGCAACCGGTGCCGACCAGGGGGCCATCAGCCGAGAAACAGCGCCGCGCCGCCTCGGCGAAGTCCATTCCAACGTGGGGCGCCGCCTCGATGAAGATGCGCCGGCCCTCGGAGATCAGCGCCTCGGGTTCGCAGCCCAGCTCTCGCGCTGCCACCCGGTACAGCTTGGAGTTGATGTCGTCGGCGGCCGCCTTGACCGCGTTGCCCGCCATCAGGGTGACCCGGCTCGAGTACGAGCCGAGATCGATGGGCGCGATCTCGGAGTCGCAGTCGGCCATCGTCACATCGCCGTAGGCGAGGCCGAGCGCCTCGGTCGCCACCTGCGCGAGAACGGTTTCCGACCCTTGCCCGATCTCGGCCGCGGCGATCATCAAGGTCGCCCCCTCTCCGTCCTCGAGCACACGAATGATCGCGTTCGAGTGCGGGAACGAGCTGCGATAGATGGGATAGCCGGCGCCCGACACAAAGCCGCCGCTGCCGATTCCCACCCCACGACCGAAGGGCAGCTTGCCGTGCTTGGCGTCCCAACCCGATCGTTCGCGCACCGTATCGAGCGTCGCCTTGAACTCGCATGACAGCACGTCGAGGTCGTTGACTGTACGGGTGTTGGGGTCCATGGCGTTGACCATGCGAATGTCGATCGGGTCCATGCCGATCTCCTCGGCGAGCATGTCGAGCAGGCTCTCGAAGGCGAATCGCGGCTGCGGCACACCATGCCCGCGCATCGCCCCGCACGGCGGTTTGTTGGTGTACATCCGCCGCCCGTGGTAGCGGTAGTTGGGAATGTGGTAGAGCGTCGGGATCATGAAGCCGGCGTAGTAGGCGGTGATCACACCAAAGCTCGTGTAGGCGCCGCCGTCGAGCACGTTCCGAAAATCGACCGCCGTGATTTTGCCGTCCTTGGTGACCCCGATCTTGAGGTCCATAAACTGCTTGTGGCGCCCGCGGTGGTGCTCGAACATCTGCGGCCGGGTGTAAGTCATCTTCACCGGTCGCCCGGTGGCCCTCGACAAATAGGCGGAGCAGAAGTCCAACGCCATCGCCTCGGCCTTGCCGCCAAAGCCGCCGCCAACGTACGGCTTGATGATCCTGAACTTCGCCAGCGGCATCTCGAAGACCCGGGAGAGCTGCTTCTGGAGGTAGTGCGGAACCTGGGTCGAGGACCACAGCGTGAGGGTGCCTCGGTCGTGGTTCCACTGAGCCACCGCGCAGTGGGGCTCGAGGGGCGATTGCTGGACGAAGTTGCCGACGAAACGCCTTTCGAACACTGCGTCGGCCTCGGCGAAGCCCTCGTCGACGTCGCCGAAGTGGTGATCGACCAGGGTGTTGACGTTGTTCTTTCCGCGCGCCGCCTCGTGGATGTCCGGGGCGCCGTCGGCCAGGGCCTCGAAGGGGTCGAGGAGCACTGGCAGAAGCTCGTACTCCACCTCGATGAGCTTCACCGCCTCGTCGGCAGTCGCCTCGTCAACCGCCGCCACCGCCGCCACCTCGTCTCCGACGAAGCGGACCTTGTCCTTGGCCAGCACATACTCGTCGTAGCGCGCGGGGCTGACTCCGTACCTGACTCCCGAGACGTCGGCCCCGGTGATCACCGCCTTGACGCCGGGGAGGGCTTCGGCCTTCGAGGTATCGATGTTCGTGACCACGGCGTGGGCGTGCGGACTGGTAAGGAGCTTCCCGTAGAGCATATTGGGCAGCCGGATGTCCTCGGTGAAGACGGCGCGGCCGGTGACCTTGGCCGGGGCGTCTGAGCGCGGCACGCTGCGGCCGACCACGGCGTGGGTCTCCAAATCGTGGCCGGAGTCAGGCTCGGGCGCAGCGTCACCCTCGTACTTCCGCCAACTCCCGACCGCATCGATGATCCTCGTGTAGCCCGTGCAGCGGCAGAGGTTGCCGCCGAGTGCGGTCTTGATGTCGTCGTCGGTGGGATCCGGGTTGGCGTCGACGAGCGCCTTGGCCGCCATCACCATGCCAGGGGTGCAGTAACCGCACTGGATGGCGCCCTTCGCGATAAAGGCCTTTTGCAGCGGATGCATCGCACCGTCCGACGCCAGCCCCTCGATGGTGGTCACCTCGCGGCCGTCGGCGGCGACCGCAAGCACCAGACACGACTTCACCGCCTCGCCGTCGAGGAGCACCGTGCAGGTGCCGCAATCGCCGAAGTCGCACCCCCTCTTGGTGCCGATCAGCCCGAGATGCTCCCGCAACACATCGAGAAGCGTGACGTTGGGACGCACCGCGACGCTGTGGGCATCGCCGTTGACCGTCAAATGTACTACCCGCTCCACCGATACTCCCTGCAGACCTTTTCGCTGTTTCCTGTGCCGAAACAGATTTCGGATTTCGGATTTCGGATTTCGGATTTGCCACACACCGACCCCGATTCCCGCGGAGGCGACGCGGACGGGAAAAAACTAAGAACTAAAAACTCAAAACTCAAAACTAGCCCTTCGCCCTGTCCGCCGCTGCTTGCAGCACCCTTCGAGTCAGAACCTTAACGAGCTCCAATCGATACTCCTTGGTCGCTCTGAGATCGTCGATGGGCACCGCCGCCTCGGCTGCCCGCTCGCCGGCCTCGCGCAGCACATCTTCGCTGAGCTCATTTCCCGTCACGACCTCGCCCGCGGCTGTCGCCATGATCGGGGTCGGCGCCACCGCACCCAGGGTCACCGTCGCCTCCCGGCATATTCTTTTCTCCATCACAACAACCGCCGCGACCGCGGCCATGGGTAACGACAATGACACCCGCCCGCCCTGTCGCAGGCTGGCGTCGCCGGTACCCGGAGCTGGAGGCGGCACGTCAATCGCCACCACTACATCGGCCGCTTCGAGGATGGTCTCGCGTGGTCCGACGAAGAACTCGCGCAGCGGGACGACACGCTCCCCCACCGGCGAAACCACCCGCATGGTGGCACCGTGGGCGAGCAGGATCGGCGCCATGTCGGCCGATGGCACCGCCATGCACAGATTGCCGGCGACCGTCGCCTGGTTGCGCACCTGTTCGGCGGCGAGCGACATCGCGGCGTCGTTGATGCCCGAAAACCGCTCCTTGATGCCCTGGTGGCGGGCGATCTGATTGATCGTCGCCGTGGCGCCGATCCGAAGCGCGCCGTCAGCTGTGAGTTCGACGGCCCGCAGCTCCTCGATTCGTGCGAGCGACACCAGCCGCTGGTGGTGTTTCAGCCCCGCCTTGAGGTCGACCAGGATGTCGGTACCACCGGCAAAGACCGCGCTGCCGTCGGGATCCTCCGCGAGCAGGGCGCAGGCCTCACTCACACTGGTCGGCTCGACGAAGTCGAACTCACGCATGCTCACTACGGCTTGTCCTCCGCTTTCGGTGGCGCCAGAACCTGCTCGAAGAGGGCCTCGTCGAGGGTCTCGCCCCTGGCGAGGAGCTGGCGGTATTTGACGAAGTCGATGACATCGACCCCGGTCAACTTCCGGTTGTTGAAGGCGGTGAAGCCGAGGAAGGCCTCTCCGGACATGTTCGCGGCCAGCCAGTGGCGGTTGGCGAGTTTGGTCTGGTCCCAGAAGAATTTCTTCTTGCCGCGGATCCCGTCGATCGACTTCTGCAAACAGTCGGGGAAGAGGTTGGTGAAGCGCCACACCATCTCCTCTACCGCGCCATCGAGGAGCTTGAAGTCGACCGGCAGCTCCTTGATCTGCGCGCGGGCGGCCTTGGCGTTGGCGCCGGTCTTCATCTCGCCGTACACGACCTCACCGTCGCCGACGTAGCGATCGATGATCACCGACGGGTTGCGCACGAACTCATCACCCTGGCGAAGCACCGGGACCACCTTTGTGACGAGGCCCTTGAGCTTCATCTTGTACGCCGACCACATCTCGCACGAGATGCAGTTGAACATCGCATCCTCCATCGACAGGAACCAGGGCAGGAAGTCGGTCGAACCGCCGTCCGGGGCCGAGCCGTGCCGCGGCCCCGCCTGACCGAAGATCGCGAGGTCAGAGGTAAAGGCGAGGTCGCAGGCCATGCCGATCTCCTGGCCGCCCGCGACCCGCATCCCGTTGACCCTGCAGATGGTCGGCTTCTTGCAGTTGAGGATGGCGTCGACCATGGCGTTGAAAAGATCCATGTACTCGCCGTACTCGTGCGGCCGCCGGGCGTAGTACTCGGCGTACTCCTTGGTGTTGCCGCCTGTACAGAAGGCGCGATCGCCGGCACCGGTGAAAACCACCGCCACCACGCTGCGGTCAAGAGAGGCGTTGGCGAAGCCGGCGATCACCCCCTTGATCATCTCGGTCGTGTACGAGTTGTACTGACGCGGGTTGTTGAGCGTGATCCATGCCGTGTACAGACCGTCGACGATCTCTCCATCCGGACTGCGCAGGGATTTTTTCTCGTACACCGTGCACGGCGGGTTGTCGTGACTTCCCCAAAATTGCTCGCCTCCAACACCGTGGTCCTTCAGCTCATCGTCCCTCGGCATCCACTCAAGTCCCATGTCCATCCTCCTCGATCCGGCTTCGCCGGAAGGTATTAGGTATTAGGTATTAGGTATTAGCCAACATGACGTCCAACTCAAAACTAAGAACTTAAAACTTATAACTCTCAACTCCTTACACCAGCACCGTCTTCTTCCACGCGGTGCCGATGACACCCTGTTGGCAGGCCTCACTGATCATGAACCCACCCGAATGCCTGGCTTGGATGTCGAGCGCCTCCTGCAGGGTACATGTGGTGGCGGCACGGATGGTGTCGAGAATCGCCTTTCGTCCCGCCTCCATGCCGGGGCCGGAAGCCGTCACCAGCTTTGGAATCGGTTCGGCCGCTCCGTCGAGCGAACCCTCTTCGAGGCCGCGCATCGCGAGGCTGTGGCCGCCGTCGGAGGCGATCGTATAGGCGATTTGCAGGACGTCGTTGAGCCCGCCCACAAAGTCCGCGAGCCAGCCGACGGTTTCGCTCGCCTGAACCGAGCGCCCATCGAGCAGCAACTCCAGGAGTCGCGGCCAGTGCTTGGGCTCCACCCGCCGGAAGGGCCAGTGGCACCCCTCCATTCCAGGCACCACCGGCAGCGTCACCTCGGGCATGCCGAACTCGGCGCCGTCGACCGCGACCAGGTAGTGGCAGTGCATCATCAGCTCGAGCATACCGCCAAGACACCGCTTGCCGTTGACCAGGCCGACCGACACCGCGAAGTCTTCGTTGAGCCGGCGCGCGGTGCGCGACCAGTCGGCCGAGATGGCCACGCCGGCCGCCTCGTCGGTCATCGCCGGGTAGAAGTCGGCAGTGTCGGCTCCCACCATCTGGGTGGCGAGGTGAAAATCTCCGGTCAGAATCACCCGGTAGATCTTCTCTTGCTGCAACCAGTCGATAGCTCGGTTGAGCTCGCTGTCGACGTCCGAACTGTAGCTCTCGCGCGAAAGGCTGAGCACGCCGACCGTACCGTCGTGCTCGGCGTTGACGTAGAGCTGCTGCCACTCGGGGGTGGAGATGCGAGCGAAGGCCTCCGGGTGCCATGCCTGTTTGGAAGCTTCTCCGTGCAGTTGGTGGTAGGCCTCGACCGTCGCGATGGCCGCGTCGGCACCCCGAGCGCGGATCACCGCCATCACGCCGGGAGAAAACTGTGCGCACAGCTCGCCGATGGCGTTGATCTGGGCCAGGTGCGAGCGCTCCTCCGAGACCATCAGGCTCGTCATCTGGAAGAGGGGACCGAGCACCCAGGTCTCGAGCTCGGTCTCGTCGTCCAGGCTCCAGTTCACCAGGGGCCGGAAATGGTTCGGCGGGTACCAGTTGGCGCCGCTGTCCTTGTGCTCTTCAAGGACCGCCGAGGGTTCGAAGAGGGGGCCGTAGTGCTGCGTCAAATGGTGCAGACAAGACCAGGTGAGAAAGTTCGCACCGCGGGCGCCGATGGCGTCGTGGGCCCGGAACGGATTCGGTCCGAGCATACGGCGGACGAACTTGTCCACCTTCCAGAACGGCATGTTGGTGACCTCGTGGAAGCGGGTGCCGGCGAGGGTGAGACCGCAGAACAGAACGTCGAGCACGAACGACCAGTGGTCGCTGACCGTGATCGGAATCAAGCCGAGGGCCCACAGCAGCTGCGTGATCTCGGACGGCTCCGGCTC
>JAOZUP010000340.1 GCA_029938595.1 Thermoanaerobaculales bacterium
ACATGTCTGTGTGCCCCACCACATAGAGCTTAAGAGACTTGTTGGTTTTGAGCATCTCGGATATAGCTTTAAGACTGGGTTTTGATTCCTGTTTGATGTCGGCGCTGTCGTGATCGAAATAGATACCATAGACCGCGGCATGCCCGGTGGTCGCGATGTCTCCGAGTAACGCATCCGGGTCTACGGCAACTTTCTGCTCCATCTGCTCACGTTCTACTATGGTCAATCGGTAGAGGCTGTCCAGGGCATAGACGTGGATCCACACCTCCCGGCCCTCATTTTGAACCTTGGCGAATAATTCTTTTTCTTTTCTTGTCCAGGTCTCAGCACCTACCCCCTTTAGAGCATTTTCATAGTTCTTGAGAATCATCAGACGGCCCGGTGTTTGGGCACCTTTGTTCAGACGATATTCAATGTGGTAATAATGCCCTTCAACCTCAGTTACCACGTCGTTACTGTCACGAAATGCATGTGACTCATACTGGTTCTCGTCATAGACCGCGATCCAAAAGTCCGGCATCCTGGATATCAGCGGGTGGTCGCTGCTCCCTTTGCGGTCATCTTGTGCTTGAATGCTGCCGGCCGTAAACAATACGATGAACATACTCGCGCAGACTTTAAGGAAAGCTGTCATGGAAACCCCCGTCACTCCATACGGCGCATCAAATCCGCGAGACGCGGGTCGCCGCGCAGCTGCTCGTACAGAAAGTCCACCCCGATCCAGGGCAACCAGGGCGAGCGGATCTCGTATCCCTGCTCGAGGGTTCGGAAGGCGCCGTCGGCGTCACCGAGAGCAACGTAAATCGATGGCGTCGTAAAGCCCCCCCACAGGGTCATCTCTTCGGACTCGATCTCGGCAAGCAACGCGCGTGCCTCGTCGTCTCGGCCGGCAAAGGCGTAGGCGCGGGCAAGCACGAACCTGAGATCCGGATTGGCCTCGACCGCCCGCCGGGCTGCCTCAATCGCTTCCTGGTGCTGCTGTCTGGCGGAATGAACCTCAGCTGCGATCATGAACCCCCACGGGTTGTTCGGATCCAGCTCGAAGGTCCCCCGGACCTCGTCCATTGCCTCGTCCAACCTCCCGTCGTACAGGTAGAGCCATCCGAGGAGCGCTGTGTGTACGGGCACCAAGGGGTCCAGTTCTTTGGCCCGCTCGTGCTCCGCGATCGCCTCCTCGAGTCGCGGGGGGTACTTGGCGAGGTACCACGAGTAGTGGAAATGTGCCCAGGGGAGGTTTGAGTCGAGCTGCAGGGCTCGCTGAAATGCCGCCTCCGCCTCCTCGAAGTTCCACTCGTAATAAACCATGACGTCCGCCAGGACCGACGAAGCCCTGGCGTTCATCGGGTCCAGCTCGAGCGCCCGCTGGGCCGCCGCCCTCGCTCGCGGGAAGAACTCAATTCGGGCCTGGGTGCCGTGACCGAGATTCACGTAAGCCTCGCCCAGCGCTGCGTAGGCCAGGGGGTCCGTCGGGTCCGCCTCGACGGCCTGGTGGAAAAAACCCAGCCCGTTCCGGTACCCCTCCGGGGTTCCCTTGTTCAGCTCGAACGATCCTTTGAGGTACAGCTCGAAGGTCTCGGGGTTGATCTCGCGGGTGGCGGTCAGCCGCTCGCTCTCCTGCGGCGTCAGCTGGATCTCGATCTCGCCCGCGATCGCCCGGGCGACCTCCCCCTGTAGCGACAGGATGCTTGTCAGCTCGCGCTCGAAGCGGTCGGCCCACAGGTGCCGGTCGGTCGCCGCCTCGATGAGCTGGGCCGTCACCAGCACGATGTTGCCCTCGCGTTGCACCGACCCCTCCACCAATGCGTCCACGCCCAGCTCGCGCGCGATCTCGGGCAGGGACATGCCCGTGCCCTTGTACGGCATCACCGAGGTGCGGGAGATCACCGTCAGGGCGCCGATCTTGGACAGATCGGTGATCAGCGCCTCGGTCATCCCGTCGGCGAAGTACTCCTGGGCCGCATCGCCCGTGAGATTCTCGAGGGGCAGCACTGCCAGCGACCGGATAGCGGACCCGGGCCCTCCAGCGAACGGCAGGAGACCGGGCGCCAGGACGTACACTCCCACCAGCACCACCGCAACCGCGGCCGCCGCCGCGGCCAACATCCACCAACCGCGACGCCCGCCACTCGCCGGACGCGAGCTGGTCACCGGCAGGCCAGTGTCGGTAGCCGCGCCTCGCAGCGCGAAGGCCAGATCCGCGGCCGACTGGAAGCGCTGGTCCGGGTTCTTTTCGAGGCAGCGTTCGACGATCTGGGCGACCTCCGGAGCGACGTCAACACCGATCTCGGCAAATGACTCCGGCTCCTCCCTGAGGATGGCGGTCATGGTCTCCGCCGAGGTGTCGTGCTTGAAAGTGCGGCGGCCGGAGAGCATCTCGTACAGCACGCATCCAAGCGAGAAGATGTCCGAGCGCGCGTCAGCGGCCTCGCCGCGAACCTGCTCCGGGGACATGTAGCCGACGGTGCCCATCACCGTTCCCGGCATCGAAAGCGCCGGCGTTGCCGACGCGGTTTCGGCCTCCGGCGTGGTGGTTTCATGGAATCTCGCCAGCCCGAAATCGAGGATCTTCACCCGCCCGTCGGAGCAGATCATGATGTTCGACGGCTTGAGGTCGCGGTGCACCACGCCGTTGCCCTGGGCCGCAGCCAGTCCGTCTGCAACCGCCGCACCGATTCTCCGAACCTCTTTCCACGACATCGGGCCGCCGACCGACCCGAGGTGGTCGCCGAGGTCCTCGCCTTCGAGCAGCTCGGTGACGGCGAAGGCGACATCTCCCTCCCGGCCGAGGTCGTAGATCTCGAGGATGCTCGGGTGCGAGAGCCTGGCCACCGCCTTGGCTTCACGTTTGAACCGCGCGAGCCGGTCTGGATCGCGCGCCACCGCCTCGGGCAGCACCTTGACCGCGACATCCCGGTCGAGCTCGCGGTCCCGGGCGCGGTAGACCTCGCCCATGCCGCCCGCACCCAGGGGTTCGACTATTTCGTAACGTCCGAGACGGCCACCAGTCGAAAGATGCATAGCTTGCTCCAGCTTGTTGCCCGCCAAGTATCACATTTCTGAGAACAATATTCTATTCAGACGGGCGCATTCCTCGAACACGAGTATCCGGTTTGTTCAGTGGTGGCGGGCCCTGAAGGGACCCGCCTACAAAGGACGCCAGGAAACCTGTAGGCGGGTCCTTCAGGGCCCGCCACCATTCGGTAACAAGCGTTCCAGCTCGGAGAACCAGTCCAGCACCAGCACAAGCTCCCGCGCCACCATGTCCCCCACCGGCCTCTGGCGCATCAAGAACCGACTCCCGTCCGGTGACAGGTCGAAGCTGAGAGCGGTGTCGTAGCTCGGCTCGAAGGAACCCTCGAAGAGAAGGCGCTGTCTACTAATCTCGAGCCCCGGACCGGTCGCGATGTCGACTGCGAAGAGACGCCGTCCGTCTTCGCTCTGGAAAAACAACTCGGACCCGTCGAGGGACCACAGGGGACCGGTCCCTCCTCCCGTCGAAACCCGCTTCTTGTGCCCTCCGCCCGGATACTCGGAGACGTAGATCTCGTAGGCGCCGGATTCGTCCGACTGATAGGCGAGCCAGCGACCATCGGCAGAAAAGGCCGGCTGCCGCTCGTTATTCGGCCCGTTCAAATTGGTTGGCAATTCGGAATCCCGCTCCGGGGAGAAAAAGCGGATGTCGACCTCGGTATCGTGGTGGTAGGTGGTGAAGGCGATGACACCGTTCGGGCCAAACGACCAGGGAACGGCGCCCCAATAGCTGCCAACACTGAGGAGAAGCTCCGCCGGCTCCCCACTATCTACCGTCTTGCGATACAGGGCGCCCTCAACGGTCGAGCCCGTTCCGAACACTATCTCGCGACCGTCAGGTGACCATATGGGATTGAGCCATAAGAGGCTCGTCGCCTCGGTCAGTCTGGTCGCCACATCGCGCTCGAGCTCGAGCACGTCGACGCGTGCCCGGCCGGAATCCCAGAGCGAGATCGCAGCTCTCCTTCCATCGGGCGAAAGGCGATAGACGGGATCCCCGGTGGACGGCCTGATGTTCTGCACTTCGCCATCCCGACCGACCCACACCAGCATCTCCTGCCAAAAGTCCTCCTGCTCCGGGATGTAAACCAACGAGCCCGTATCCGAGACGGCCAGTTGGACGATCGACCCCGGATAGGGGGGTTGGTTGATCCACACCGGGAGGTCGAGGGGTAGCGCCGAACCGGTGAACTCGAGCCGTCGGATGTCGAAGGGTGCGGCCATGACTGCGGCTTGCCGTCGAAAGAGGAGGTGGCCGGAAGCCAGGTACCTCGGTTCAAGGGCGTCCTCGATGATCACCTTCTCGGATCCGTCGGCCAGAGACCGTGCGACGATTCGAGAACCGTCGGGCGAGACCTGCTCATAGAGGACGGTCTCGGATCCCGGTAGGATCTGCGGTCGCACATGCCACTCATCCTCTTGAGCGGAGAGGCGCTCGAGCTGACCACCGTCGCTCGAGATGCGTTGCAGCCCGGAGGTCCATGCAGAAAAGACGATGCGATCGTCGTCGCCCCAGGTGCCGTAGGCCCATTGGCTGTTGGCGA
>JAOZUP010000341.1 GCA_029938595.1 Thermoanaerobaculales bacterium
GACGCCGCCGATTGTCGGCAGCCTCTCGACCCAGGATTCCGGCAATGCCGCACATGACTTATGATCCTATGCTACGCCGGTAGTGATCAACCGGATGAACACCAAACTCAGAGATCACTGTTCGTGCTCTCAGCTAGCCGCCGCACCACATAACGGCAAACCAGTTCTTCGAGTCGGATACGGTCGATGCCTCGGTACTTCGATCCCTCAGCCCGGTTGAGTTGAGAAATCACCTGCTCCGCATAGTGTCGCTCGGCTGTTTCGGCAACATCTACACGCTCTACCACGAGCCCACTTTCATTGAAGATCCGTTCAACTTCGAAGCGGCCGAAGCGGTTGCCGCACTCGCCGTGCAGCGCCTCGAATAGGCTTTCGAAGCGGTCGTCGGACATCAGCAGGTACTCGAGGGGCCGATCGCGGTGCCGGTGATCCCGGTGGTCCACCTCGTGGACGCCGAGCCCGCCCGGGCGGGTCACGCGGGCCAGTTCGACGACAGCTGCCTGTAAATCGGCGCAGTGCTCGAGGACCGCATTCGACAGCGTCAGGTCCATCGAGGCGTCAGAGACGGTCGGCATCGCCTCCGCCCCGGCGGCTACGCATCGCAGGACCGGTTCGTGGCTCGCGTTTTCCACCACCATCCGAATCGGTTTTGGATCCCAGCCCGGACGCTCGCTGCAGAGACGTTCTTGCAGGGCGGTGTAGAGCCTCGGATGGTATAGCTCGTCCCACGCTGGAGGGTACAGGTCTACGACCGTCACCCGGGCTCCCAAGGAGGCGAGACACAGGGCAGTTCCCAGGTTGTGCCCTGGTCCGATCTCGAGAACCGCGGCCCCTCTCAGCTTGCCGACGTCCGCGGGCAGCATAGCCAGGGACGCATCGATGACCTGCAGCGTGTAGTCGACGTCGCGGGCAATGGCCTCGTCCCTTGAGTCGAGCACCCGGAAGTTGACCGGTTCGAGCTTTAAACCTCGTTGGGCGCCGGTCACCGGCCAGCAACCATAATGACGGCGATAAAGCCACCACGCCCGCGAGTAGGTGTAACGTCGCCCGTTGCACGAGGGATCAGAGTTGTCGGAGGCGAAATAGACCAAGTACTCACCCCAGTGTACGAAAAGGCCACCACCGAGCTCGCGGATCTCAGCGTGGAGGGCGTGAGGCCCAGGCAGCGGCACACCATCTTCGTAGACGACAACGAAAGACATCCTGGGATACATCGGCCGGTCGGCCATGTACTCGAGTCCGGGAAGATGGACCGCCCAGGCGTGTCCACCCACCCGCCAAGATCCTTCGAGCGGCACCGGCAGCCCAAACCATCGCCGGGTTATCCCGCTATCGCCCGTCACGAACCTCTCCCCCCGGCCGACCGCCGCCGGCCTGTCGACAATCCAGGGGTCGGTTTCAACGCCACCGCCACCACACTTCCATGCACACCAGGGGCAGAAAATTCACGGGGTCGCGCGCCAGGATGCGGGCGCGGGCGAGAGCGAAGCGAAAGAGCCTGCGGGCCAATCTCATGACAGAACCAGCGTAGCCTGAGCGTCCTGCTTTCGCCACCACGGGGAGATCACTTGATAATGTTCGTCAGCTGGCCTTCCAGTGGCGGCGCCACGCCTCGAAGACGAGGATCGGCCATAACAGGTCACGGTGATCGTAACGCCCATCGACGTGCTCATGCCATCGCTTTCTGACCCATCCGGTGTCGTAGAAACCGCTCTCCTCGAGCTGTGTCGACGCTATCAGATCGTCCGCCCACCCCCGCAGTGGACCGCGGATCCACTCTCCGAACGGAATCCCGAACCCCATTTTCGGGCGATCCAGCAACGGCGGTGGCACATACCGTTCAACCACCCTTCTCAGCAGCTTCTTGCCGCCCGAATCACCCACCCTCAGGTCGAACGGCAGCCGCCAGGCAAACTCCACCAGCCGATGATCCAGGAGCGGCACCCTGGCTTCGAGCGACACCGCCATGCTCGCCCGGTCAACCTTGGTCAGGATGTCGTCCGGGAGATAGCGATGGAGGTCCATCAACATCATGCGCTCTATCTCGTTGGCGGCCGCACCATCATTTATCGGGAGATCGCCAATCGAAGAGCTGGGCCGATGTCCGAACCATGTCCGGACCCACGGGTTGGGCGCGTAGGCGGCGTGGTGGTCATAGAAGGCCGTCACCGTCTCCTGTTCCCAGGCGTGCGCTCGCCACTGCAGCCGGCCGCGAAGATTCACCGTCGATTTCCCCGCCAGCAGGAACAGCGGCATGACCGGCCACATGGCCGTCCCGCCCAGCCTGGTGGTGGCCCAGTCGACACCCGATCCGAGCCGCCTTCGAAGCAAGCGGGGAAGCCGCCGGGAGAGCCGCCATTCGTCAGCGATCAGTGGGTACCTCGTGTAGCCGCCGAACAGCTCGTCGCCACCATCGCCGCTCAGCGCGACCGTCACATCCTTCGCCGCCAATTTCGAGACCAGAAAGGTCGGGATCTGGGATGAATCGCCAAACGGCTCATCCCAGGTCTCCGGGATGCTCGGGATGACCCCCATCGCCTCGTCTGCAGACAGGTAGAGCTCGGTGTGATCGGTTCCCAAATGGCGGGCGACGGCGGCCGCGAAGGGAGCTTCGTTGTACTGGCCTTCTTGAAAACCGATGGTAAAGGTGTGGATCGGCCGAGCCGACTGGGCCTGCATGAGAGCAACCACCAGGCTCGAGTCGATCCCTCCCGAGAGAAACGCGCCGACGGGCACGTCTGCCACCATCCTCAGACGGACCGAATCCCGGAGCAGGTCTTCGAGCTCGGTCTCTGCGTCCTCGGCGGCGATCTGGCGCCGATTTCTGAGAGCCGGCTCCACCGACCAATAGCGACGTGTCCGCGGCTCGCGGCGCGCACATTCGGCGCGATCGAGGTGTAGCAGCGTCGCCGGTTGCAGGGCCTCGATACCTTTGTAGATACATTGCGGAGCGGGGACATAGCCGTAGTGGAAGAAGGATGCCAGCGCCTCTCGGTCCACATCGCGCGTGAAATCTTTCAAGCAGGTCAGCGCCTTCAGCTCCGACGAGAAGACGAACCGCGCGCCGATCCAACCGAAGTAGAGGGGTTTGATGCCCAGCCGGTCCCGGGCCAACGACAGGCACTGTTCCTCCCTGTCCCACACGGCCAGCGCGAACATGCCGTTGAACCGGGCCACCGCATCGTCAAGGCCCCACTGCGAGATGCCGGCGAGGGCGACCTCGGTGTCGGAGGTACCGCGAAACCTCTGCCCCGCCTTTTCAAGCTCGGACCGCAGCTCCCGATGATTGTAAATTTCACCGTTGAAGACCATCACCAGGCGACACGTGTTCGAGTGCATCGGCTGGTGGCCCTCGCGGCTGAGGTCGAGAACGGACAACCGGCAATGCCCGAACGCGATTCCGGCGGCCGGATCGTGCCAGGTGCCGGCGTCGTCGGGCCCTCGGTGGGCGAAACGAGCGGCCATCTCCCGGGCGCAGACCTCGAGCGGCTGCGATGCACTCGCCCCTTCCCGCAACTCCCAGAGACCGGCGATACCGCACATAAATATCTTCCACCACCAATCTTACTCGCTGTGGACCGGCGGGCTCATGACAGCGTCAACCCATTTGATCGCCTGCGGGCACGGTCCTTCCACTGAGCTTGTCGATCGAATCCACCATCGCCTGAACATCAAACTTCCCTCGGCTAGCCTCCGCGGCGGCGCGCCCCATCACCGCCCGAGTTTCGTTCTCCCTCAACAGCCCCTCGATGTTCCGGGCGAGGGCGTCCACATCTCCGATCGGCACCACCCGACCGGTCTGACAATCATCGACGACATCGCCTGCGCCGCCGCAATCGGTGGTCACGGCCGTCACGCCAAAAATCTGAGCCTCGATCAAGGCGTTGGGCAGCCCCTCGATACGAGACGAAAGTACGAAGAGCGTGGCGGCGCGGTAGTAGCTCTGCGGATCGTCGACCCTGCCGGTGAAGGTCACCTGAGCGTGCAGCCCGAGATCTTCGGCAAGCTGCCGCAACCGGGTCTCGAGCACCCCGTGGCCAACCACGAACAGATGCCAGCGCTGCATTCGGGTCGCGAGCCGAGCGCATGAGCGAAGGAGTGTCTCCTGGTCTTTTTCGAACGACAGGCGGCCCACCGTCAGCAGAACCGGCACGCCGCTTGGCAGGCCGTGCCGCTGCCGAGCGTCAGTGAACGGTGCTGCGAGCAAGGCGTCAATATCGAGTCCATTCGGCACGACCTCGACCGGCAGGCCCGGCAACCGCATCCAGCGGACAAAGTCTTTCGCGGCCGCCCGCGAGTTGGCAAAAATGACATCGTTGAGAGGCGCAGTGAGGCGATCCGCCGGCCAGTACCACCACCGACGAAAGCCGGGCCACGACTTCCACGTGCTCATGCCGCGTACCGAGGACACGACACGTGGGACGTCCGCCAGCCGGGCGGCCGGCGCCGCCACGACGTTTGCTTGAAACAGCCAGCTGACCACACAGCTCGGCCGCGATGTCCGGAGTCTGGCGGTTAGCGCGATCAGGGCCGTGGTATTTGGAAGGAATCGAACGGCCGCTCGTCC
>JAOZUP010000001.1:0-1673 GCA_029938595.1 Thermoanaerobaculales bacterium
AACGTTTTTGGTGAACCCTGAACCCTGAACCCTGAACCCTGAACCCTGAACCCTGTGTGCCCTGGGCCACTTGACGAGAGGCGGGGTCAGGACCCACATTGAAGGGAGACACTTCTGGAATTCTGGGAGAAGGGAGCCGCCATGAGAGCGTATCTGGTCTTGGCCGAAAACGGGCCGCTGCTCGTGATGACTTCCCGATCGTGCATCACCGAAGAGGCGCTCCTCGAATCGCTCCGCCACAAGGGGATTGACAAGTTCATCGCCTACGAGGTTCCGGTGGAGCAGATGCACGAGTTCTATGGGGTTCCATTCGAGGTGATCGCGGCCGATCTCGAGCACGGCAAGGATCTCCGGGTCCTCGACTTCGACGGATCGCACATCTTCGACTGCCTTTCGTTCGACCAGCTCGGACAGGAGATCCACTACGAGCACTGACGTTGTCGACCGAGTTGGGGAGGGTGGCATGCGTGCGTACATCCTGTTTTCGGGGATTTGTCCAATCCTCATTCTCACGACCTACCCGGATCCAACCGACGAGCGGTTGCTCGAAAAGCTCCTGCACAGGGGCATCGTCAAATTCATCGCCTATGAGGTCCCGATCGAACGGGTGCGATCGATCTATGGGGTTCCATTCGAAGTCATCGCCGCCGACCTCGAGCGGACGGAGGATCTCAGGGTGCTCGACTTCAACGGCCACCACATCTTCAACCGATTCTCCTTTTCGGAACTGGGAGATCCGATAATGTGCGGAGAGGGCGCGTAAGGCGAAGTCGGAATTCTGAGATCGGTAGGGAGGGGATAAACCCCTCCCCTACGTGTTTTTTCGTAGGGGCGGGGTTCATCCCCGCCCTCTCTGGTTTCTGGCATTCAGACCTTGAGCAGGCTCCAAAAATCGAGATTTTGGGCGGTGAAGAGCTCCGGCAGGCGGTGGATGGGGAGGCCGATCACCGTGTACGGTGAGCCCTCTACGCTTTTCACCAGGAGGCCCCCGAGCCCCTGGACCGCATAGGCGCCGGCCTTGTCGATCGGTTCGCCGGTGCTCACATACCAGGAGATCACCTTCTCGGTGAAATCGACACATCGCACGCGTGCGGTGTCGATGATGCCGCGGCACCTCCCATCGTTGACCAGCGCGACGGCGGTGTGGACCAGGTGCTCGCGACCGGAGAGGGTTCGGAGCATCTCTTCGGCAACGTCCGGTGTCCCGGGCTTTCCGAGAATGGTGCGATCGATCTCGACTACTGTGTCGGCGCCGAGGACCGGTCCGCCCGGGTGCCGGTGTGCGACCTCGATCGCCTTGTCGCGGGCGGCACGCTGTACAAACGAAATCGGCTCTTCGCCCGGTAGCGGCTCCTCGTCCGCTTCGGGTGGAACCACCTGGAACGGGAGGCCGATCAGCTCGAGGAGCTGCCGTCGACGGGGCGAGGAGCTGGCGAGGATGAGGCGCTGGTCGAGATCGTTCGTGGTGACCGTCGTCGTATGAGCCTGCATCATCGGTGCAGTATAGACGGCCTTGCGGCCGAATTAGGAATTAGGAATTAGGAATTAGGAATGCCGCCCAACCTCTCACCGACGGGAGGCGCGTGCGGAAACGGGGCGCGTGCGGCGGAGTGCCTGGCATCCCGATATGACGTTGTCCTCAACGTCATGTCGGCGTGCCTGGCCACCTCTCA